>JAEUOE010000024.1 GCA_016790885.1 Dechloromonas sp.
TGCTCGGTAAATTTGACGGCATTGCTCAGCAGGTTGATCAAGACCTGGCCGAGGCGCAGTTGATCGCCGACCAGATAGCGCAGCGCCGGCACCGGCCGATAGTCGAGCAGCAACTCCAGGCCCCGGTTTTCCGCCTTCTCCTGGACCATGAACAGGGCATTCTGGATGACACCTTCGAGATCGAAGCGCACGGCCTCGAGGACCACCTTACCGGCCTCGATTTTCGAGAAATCGAGAATGTCGTTCAGGATGCCGAGCAGGGAGCGGGCGGCGGCATGGATCTTCGACACATAGTCGTGCTGGCGCGGCGGCAGGCCGGATTTGAGGGCGAGATAGGCCATGCCGATGATGGCATTCATCGGCGTGCGGATTTCGTGGCTCATGTTGGCCAGGAAAATGGCCTTGGTTTCTGCCGCCACTTCGGCCCGTGCCCTTGCCTGACGCAAGGCCTGCTGCACCTGCTCGCGCTCCTGCAGGTCGGCCTCGATGGCCGCGGCCATGGTATCGAGGGTGGCGGCCAGCGCATGCACTTCCTCTACCCCCTGCACATCGCCCACCCGCCGCCCGTAGGACTTTTCCGCCAGCGCGACCGCCGTCCGGTGCATGGCGCTCAGCGGGGCGAGCAGGTGGCGCCGCAGGTAGAGGTAGCCAGAAACCAGCACCAGCACGGCACCGACCAGCAACAGCAGGGCCACCACGATCCACCGTTGCAGCTTGTTGCCGGCGGCGACCAGGGATTCCCGGGTTCGCCGGTCAACCTGCGCCGCCAGGTCGGCCACGGCGATGGCCAGATCAGCGCGCAACTGCAGGTAGCGCGACTCATGCAGCAACTGGTTGGCGAACGCGTGCTGCGGCTCCGCCTCGGAAACCATCTCGCCCTTGACCGGATCGTAGAGGCCCTGCGTGGCGGCAAAGGCGACCTGCTCGATCTCCTTCATTTGCTCGGAAATACTGAACAAGCGCTGCAGCAGGGCCTGTTCCGCCGCATCGAAACCCAGCCGGCTGACCCGCTCGGGGAGTGCCGTGCCCTGTCCGGGCGGCGGCGGCACATAGGTCCGCATGCCGCTGACCACCTCTTCCCAATAGGTCGAGGACACCCCTTGCAAGGCAGGCTTGCTGCCTTCGCGGATGGCCAGGACATCGTAGTAATAAATCAGGAAGCGGGGATTGGCGGTCGTCACATAGGAGGAAACCAGCCGGCTGAGCAGGTCGACCTCGCGCCGCACCTCGACCATCAGTTCCAGCGATTCCTGCCGGTGGCTGGCCGCCTCATGGGCATCGTCGTAGGCTGACAGGGCAACGAAGGTGGCGGCTGTAATCATGCCCAGCATGCCGGCCAGGGCAAGCAGCACCGTCAGCAGCGCCTTGCGCAAGCTGATTCGCCGCTCAGCCAAATGCAACAGCCCTGCCTCGTGCTGCCGAGAGATTTCCCTCACGCCACGGTCTCTCCGGAAAATATATGAAAACTGAATGATATGACATTATGCATTTTTTGCCGTGATGTGCATCAACCCGCGCAGCGCCCAAGGCCGTCCCAGCAGTTATACGACGGCCTGCTAAACTGCTTGCTGTTTCGACAGCTCCCCCCTTCGCCCCTGGCCTCATGGACAACCTCATCAAGGACACCGCAACGCTGGAGCTTTTCTGCTGGCTGGAGCCGGGTGCCGACCTGCCGGGTTGGGACATCCTGAAAGGCAGCCCGTTCGGTGCGACACTGGCCACGCCGGAAGGCGGAGAGCCAACGCCCGCCGACCAGCTGCTGTCGGTGCAGAATTACTTTGCCGAATACCATCTCGAATATTTCCGGCAGCGCCGCTACAACCATTTCCCCAGCCGCCTGCATGCGCTGCTGCAATTCGCCACGCGCACCGATGCGATGATCTTCCGCAGCAAGCATCCGCAGCGCGTTTTCGGCAAGAACCTGGTCTGCTCCCGCACCAGGGGCACCTACACCTGCTCCTTCCACGACGCCAGCTGGCTCGATTACCTGCGCCTGCCGCACAGCCTGTCGCTCGCTGCCCTCGACGAGGTGGCCGATTACTACTGGTCGGGCAAGACGGTCGAGGAATTCGGCCTGACCTTCATGAATGAACCCTGGCAGGAACCGCCGGTCATCGAGGCGCTCTACCAGGGCGCCCTCGAACCCGGGGCCGGCCACCAGCAATCCGGCTGGCTACCCGGTTTTCGCTAGCCGCCACCCTGGACACGCCCATGCGCCGCATTGCCATCATCCTCGCCATCCTGATCATCGTTGGCCTCGGCCTGTTCTGGGCGACACGCCCCAAGCCGCTGCCGGTCATCGTCAAGGAAGTGACGCCGGGCCTGGTCGAAGCCACCCTGGCCAACACCCGGGCTGGCACCGTCGAAGCCTGCCAGCGCACCAAGCTGTCGACCATCATCGGCGGCCGCATCGAATACCTCGGCGTCAAGGAAGGCGACCAGGTCAAGAAAGGGCAACTGCTGCTCAAGTTGTGGAATGACGACCAGCAGGCCCAGGCCGCCCTGGCCCAGGCACAGATCGAACTGAGCCGGAAGCGGGTCGACGAAGCCTGCATTGCCGCCGCCAACGCCGAGAAGGAGGCGCAGCGGCAAGGCGAATTGCGCGCCCGCGGCTTCGTATCGACCAGCCGCGAGGAGGCCGCCCGCACCGAGGCCGAGGTGCGCCGCGCCGCCTGCAACACGGCCAAGGCCGATGTCGCCCAGGCCGAGGCCAGGTTCAAGGCCACCCGCGTCGAGCAGGGCCGCGTCGCGCTGTACGCCCCGTTCGACGGCACCGTCGCCAAGATCGTCGGCGAACTGGGCGAATACTCGACGCCCTCGCCCCCCGGCGTGCCGACCCCGCCAGCCATCGACCTGATCGACGACTCCTGCCTCTACGTCAAGGCGCCGATGGACGAGGTCGACGCGCCCAAGATCCAGCCTGGCCAGCCGGTGCGCATCACCCTCGACGCCCTGCCCGGCAAGACGCTGCCCGGCAAGGTGCGGCGCGTCGCCCCCTATGTCTCGGCGGTCGAAAAACAGGCACGCACGGTCGATATCGAAGTCGATTTCGACCACCCGGAGGCGGCCGGCAAGCTCTTGGTCGGCTACAGCGCCGACGTCGAGATCATCCTCGCCGGGCGCGACAAGGTTTTGCGTGTTCCGACCTCGGCGATCCAGGAAGGCGGCCGTGTGCTGCTGCTCAACCCGGACAGCGGCAAGCTGGAGGAACGCCGCATCAAGAGCGGCCTGAGCAACTGGGAATACACCGAGATCAGCGAGGGGCTGCAGGCCGGCGAGCGTATCGTCACCTCGCTCGACCGCGAAGGCGTCAAGGCCGGCATCAAGGCGAGCGCAGACGACAAGAGCAAGGCCAAGTAGGCGCATGGCGCTGATCGAACTCTCCGCCATCGAACGCCGTTTCCTGCTCGGCGACACCACGGTCAACGCGCTGGCCGGGCTGAACCTGCACATCGACAGCGGCGAATACGTTGCCGTGATGGGCCCCTCCGGCTCCGGCAAATCGACCCTGCTCAACCTGCTCGGCCTGCTCGACCGCCCCAACGCCGGCACCTACCGGCTGGAGGGGCGCGACGTGACGACGCTTTCCCCCGACGAACAGGCAACCGTGCGCAGTACGCGCATCGGCTTCGTGTTCCAGAGCTTCCACCTCGTGCCGCGCCTGACTGCCGCCGAAAACATCGCCCTGCCGATGATGCTGGCCGGCATCGCCCCGGCCGAGCGCCAGCGCCGCGTCGCCCGGGCGCTCAGCGATTTCGGCCTGGACAACCGGGCCGACCACAAGCCGGACCAGCTTTCCGGCGGCCAGCGCCAGCGCGTCGCCATCGCCCGCGCCACCATCATGCAGCCGGCCCTGATTCTCGCCGACGAGCCGACCGGCAACCTCGACCGCCACACCGGCGAGGACGTGGTGAATCTGCTCGAAGCGCTGAATGGCCAGGGCGTCACGCTCATCGTCGTCACCCACGATCCGTCGCTCGGCGCCCGGGCTGGCCGGCAACTGGTGATGGAGGACGGGCGGCTGAAGAGTGATTCGGCGTCGGCATGAACACCCCCATCAGTCTCCTACCGCCCATCTGACCATGCGCCTGACCGACACCCTGCGCTTCGCACGTGATGCCGCGCTCGGCACGCCCCTGCGCACCGCGCTGTCGGTGCTCGCCATGTCGATCGGCGTCGCTGCCGTCGTCATCCTCACCGCCCTGGGCGATGGCGCACGCCGCTATGTGGTCGGCCAGTTCTCGTCGATCGGCACCAACCTGGTCATCGTGCTGCCCGGCCGCTCGGGCACCGGCGGCTTCAACCCGGCCAACGCCATCACCAGTACGCCGCGCGACCTGACCATCGACGACGCGGCCAGCCTGCGCCGCCTGCCTACCGTGCGCCGTGTCGCGCCGCTCGCCGTCGGCAACTCCGAAATCGCCTACGGCGGCAAACTGCGCGAGGCCATGGTCGCCGGCTCGACGGCCGAGTTCATCCCCATCCGCAATTTCGTGCTGGCACAGGGCCAGGCCCTGCCGGAGGAGGACTGGAACCGGGGCTCGTCGGTGGTCATCATCGGCGCCAAGATCCGCGACGAAATCTTTGGCGCCGAGTCGGCGCTCGGCAAGCTGGTGCGCATCGGCGACCGCCGCCTGCGCGTCATCGGCGTGCTCAAGCCAACCGGCCAGGGCCTGGGCATGAATACCGACGAACTGGTCATCGTGCCCGTTTCGCTGGCCCAGGCCATGTTCAATTCCAACACCCTGTTCCGCATCCTGGTCGAGGCCAATAGCCGCGAGGCCATCCCGGGCGCCAAGGCGCAGGCGCTCGACACGCTGAAACAACGCCATCGCGGCGAGGAAGACGTCACCGTCATCACCCAGGATGCCATCCTCGCCACCTTCGACCGCCTGCTCGGCGCACTGACCCTCGGGGTGGCCGGCATCGCGGCAATCAGCCTGGCAGTGGCCGGCATCCTGGTCATGAATGTGATGCTCGTCGCCGTCACCCAGCGCACAGGCGAGATCGGCCTGCTCAAGGCGCTGGGCGCCAGCGGGCGGAGCATCCGGCTGGCCTTCCTGGCCGAAGCGGCCATGCTCTCGGCCGTTGGCGCACTCGTCGGCTACCTGCTCGGCCAGCTCGGCGCCTTCGGACTGCGCCAGGCCTTCCCGGTGTTTCCGGCCTACCCGCCGGACTGGGCAGTGATCGCCGGACTGAGCACGGCGCTCGCCACCGGCCTGCTGTTCGGCGTCATGCCGGCCCGCCGCGCCGCCAGCCTCGATCCGGTGCAAGCCCTGATGAAGCACTGAGATGCTGCTCGCCGACTCCCTGCACCTCGCCCTGCGTGCCATCACCGCCCAGCGCCTGCGCAGTTTCCTGACGCTGCTCGGCATCGCCGTCGGCATTGCCGCCGTCATCCTGCTCACCTCGATTGGCGAAGGCATTCATCGTTTCGTGCTGGCCGAGTTCAGCCAGTTTGGCACCAACGTCATCGGCATTCACCCGGGCAAGACCAAGACTGGCGGTTCGCCGTCAGGCCTGCCGACCAGCGCCCGCCCTTTGTCGCTCGACGATGCCCGGGCATTGGCCAGCCTGCCCAATGTCGTCGCCATGACACCGAGCATCTGGGGCAATGCCGAGGTCGGGGCCAATGGCCGCTTGCGGCGTACCTCGGTCTACGGTGTCGGCCCGCAGATGCTGGAGGTCTTCAAGGGCAAGGTCCGCGCCGGCCAGTTCCTGCCGCCCGAGGATGCCGACCATGCCCGCGCCCTGGTCGTCCTCGGCCCCAAGCTGAAGGAGGAGCTGTACGGCCCGGAAAACGCCCTCGGCACCCGCTTGCGCATCGGCCCCGACCAGTTCCGCGTTGTCGGCGTTCTCGAAGCGAAGGGGCAGTTCCTCGGCATCGACCTCGATGACACGGCCTTCGTGCCGGCCGCCCGCGCGCTGGAAATCTTCAATCGCGAAGGCCTCAACGAAATCAACCTGGCCGCCGAAGAGGGCGTGCCGTCGCGCCTGGTCGCCGATGCCGTGCGCGAACGCCTGATCGCCCGCCACGGCCGGGAGGATTTCACCATCATCACCCAGGAGGAAATGCTGGCCACGCTGTCCAACATCCTCAATGTGCTGACCATGGCGGTCGGCGCACTGGGCGGCATTTCATTGCTCGTCGGCGGCGTCGGCATCGGCACCATCATGACCATCGCCGTCAGCGAGCGCACCGGCGAAATCGGCCTGCTCGTCGCCCTTGGCGCACCGCGGCGCACCATCGTCGCCCTCTTCCTCGGCGAGGCCGTCGCCCTCTCCGCGCTGGGCGGCCTGTTCGGGCTGCTTCTCGGTATCGGACTGGCCCAGCTCATCCACTTCGCGGCGCCCGCGCTGCCCGTTCATACGCCGCTCAGCTTCGTCTTGCTGGCCGAAGGCATTGCCGTCGCCATCGGCCTCGCCGCCGGCGTCCTGCCCGCTCGCCGCGCCGCCCGGCTCGATCCGGTGGAGGCCCTGCGCACCGAGTGAGCGGCCTCAACCATACGCTACAGTATGTTAGAGTATTCCTTTCGCCCCATCTCAATCACCGACCAAGGAGTTCCAGCATGGCTTATCACATCGACCAACTGCAACCCGGCATGTCCGCCTGTACGTCCAAGACCGTCACCGAAGCCGACATCATTCTGTTCGCCGGCATTTCCACCGACGTCAATCCGGCCCACCTCGACGAGGAATATGCCAAAGGCACCATGTTCGGCGGCCGTATCGCCCATGGCATGCTGTCGGCCGGCTTCATCTCCGCCGTGCTCGCCAACAAGCTGCCTGGACCGGGCACCATCTACCTGTCGCAAACCCTGAAGTTCAAGGCGCCGGTCCGTCCGGGCGACACCGTTACCGCCACCGTCACGGTCCGGGAAGTGAATGTGCCGAAGAACCGCGTCGTGCTCGACACGGTGTGCACCGTCGCCGGCAAGGTGGTCATTGAAGGCGAATGCCAGATGATGCCGCCGGTTCGCGCCGCCGCCCCGACCGGCACGGCCTGATCTTCCATCCGCAAAAACAAAAACGCCGGCCCGGGGGAACCCGGCCGGCGTTTTTTACTTGCTGCCCGCTGCCTTTAGAAGGCTTCGTCAGCGCGCAGGAAGCGCCACCGCCCCATCGGCAGATCGCCGAGACGAATTCGCCCGATACGCACCCGCTTCAGACCAATGACCTTGAGGCCGACCAGCTCGCACATGCGACGAATCTGGCGCTTCTTGCCTTCCTTCAGGATGAAGTGCAGCTGGTCTTCGTTCAACTGCTTGACCCAGGCCTGGCGCAGCGGCTTGCCGTCCAGTTCCAGGCCATGCCGCAGCAGATCGAGGCCGCCCTTGATCATCTCGCCGGAGACACGGACCAGATACTCTTTTTCGGCATCGCTGTCCTCGCCGATCAGTTTCTTCGCCACTCGCCCGTCGCTGGTCAGCACCAGCAAGCCGGTCGAATCGACGTCCAGGCGACCGGCCGGTGCCAGGCCGCGCAACATCCACGGCTTGAATTCCGGGTCGCCCGACTGCACCACCTGGGCTTCCGGCGTGATCAGGGTCACGGCCGGAATGCAGCCGGGTTCCGGCTGCGACGAGACATAGCCGACCGGCTTGTGGATCAGGATGGTCACCGCCTTGGCCTGGTCCTTCTTGGCCTCGGTCGAGATTTCAATCTTCGCCACCGGGTCGATACGCGAACCGAGCTCGCTGACCTGTTCGCCATCGACAAACACCCAGCCGCGCTCGATCCACAGATCGGCCTCGCGCCG
>JAEUOE010000053.1 GCA_016790885.1 Dechloromonas sp.
AGGGCGCCGGGCAGGGTGGCCAGCGCCGACACGAGGTTCCAGCCCAGTGCCTGCCAGCGGCCCAGGCCGCTATCGACCAGCACGGCGTAGTCGCCCATTTCCTGCGGCACTTCGTGGGCGATGACGGCCAGCGTGGCGGCCAGGCCGACTTCGGGCGAGGTCAGGAAAGCGGCGGCGATGACGATGCCGTCCACGAAATTGTGGAAGGCATCGCCGTAGAGGATCAGACGGCCGCGGCTGCGGCGCTCGCTGCAATCGTCGGCGTGGCAGTGGTGCCAGCGGCTGAAACGCTCGATGGCCAGCATCAGGCCGAGACCGCCCAGCACGCAGGCGCCGGCAACCATCGGCGGCAGGCTGCGGTAGGCACGCGGCAGCATGCCGAGAAAGGCAGCGGCCAGCATGCTGCCGGCCGAAAAGGCGAGCAGCAGCGGCAGCAGGCGAGCCCGCCAGCGGGCCGGGGCAGCCGCGATGCCCGCCGCACCGGCCATGGCGCCGATGCTGCCAAGGCTGGCCAGGCCGAGAACGGTGAGCGAGGACATCGCGGATTGCACCTTAGAAAACCAGCACCTTGCGCTGGGCTTCCAGCACGGTGCGGGCCATGGCGTCCGGCTTGGCCGGGGTGATGCCGTCCTTCAGCTTGTCGGGCGTGTTGCCGCTGTTGGGCAGGTAGAGCGCGCAGACGTTGGCGGTGGCGCCTTTCTTGATGGCGCCGTCGAGCAACTGGGCCGGGGTGACGTCCTGCGGCTTGAGCTTGTCGCCGCCGGCATCCTTGAGGGCGAGGTCGCCGGCCTTGTCGCAGAGCAGCACCTGCACCTGGGCGCCCTGGCCCTGCATCTGGTTGGCGAGAACGAGGGCGATGCCCTGGGTCATCGGGCTGGCCGAGTTGAGAATGATGGTCGTGGCCTGCGGGTCGGCGTGGGCGGCGGTGAAGGCGAGCAGGCTGGTGGCGGCGAGAAGGGTTTTTTTCATGGCGATCCTTGGCGTGGGTTGAAGGTCAGGCGTTGCGCAGGGCGACGGTCCACGCTTCCATGGCCTGGTTGGCCGGCTGCATGGGGGCTTCGAGGAAGCTGATGACGAACTTGTCGCCCATGTCGGCGATGCCGATCGAGCGCGGACGCACGGCCAGCATCTGTGGAGTCGGGATGGCGAAGCCGAAGCAGAAGATGATGTCCACGGCGGCCGTCATGCCCTCGACGATGGGGCCTTCGATCTTGCGCGTGTGGGCATAGTGGTCGAAAACACCGATGAACTGGACCTTCGGGTTCTCGGCGATGCGCGCCTGGTAGTAGGCGACCAGTTCATCGACGCTGCGATAGGTGGTTTCGTTCTTGCCGATTTCGGCAACGAAGATGGGGTACTTTTCCTGGAGCAGGGTTTGTTTCATCGTGGTTCTTCCCGTAGTAAGAAATCAGTTCAGGTAATTGATGCGGATGCTGGCGACGAGGGCAGCGATCTGCGAGCTGCGCAAGGCGTAGTAAGTGCGGGTGCCGACAATGCGCGAGCGCAGCACGCCGCGGTCGGCCAGTTTGTGCAGGTGCAGGGAGATGGTCGGCAGCGGACGGCCGACGCGTTCCTGGATTTCGCCCACCGAGGCCTCGCCGTCAGCCAGCAGGCACAGGATGCGCAAGCTGACCGGATGGCCGAGGGCCTGCAGGCAGCGCGCCGCCGCGCCGAATTCCGTTTCGGCCTTTTGCAGGCCGGCCTGGCTGCCAGCTGTCGAGTGGCGTACCGAATGGCCGGTTGGGGAGGAATTGATCACTGATTTATCCATGGCTCAATAGGTGATTTGAAGGTTGATCGGCGCCCCGTCGGCGGCCGGGAAATCGAAGGCGCTGTCGTTGAAGCGCGGCGGGCCGACGACCTGCGGGTTGTTGGACAGGGCGTAGCCTTCCTGTGGAAACATGCCGAAACGCAGGTTCAGCTTGTTGTCGCCGTTGGCGTCGTGATAGGCCATGAGCGCGTAACGCCCGGGCGGGATGTCGTCGAACACCAGGCTGGTCTTGCCCTTTTTTGCCGGCTGGCTCAGCAATTTGAAGGCCCGCTCTTCCTTGCGGAAGCTGTCCGGTTCGCGATAGAGCGAAACGCGAAGATTGCCGCTGTCGTCGCGCAGGCCATCGATCTGAACCGTCATTCGGGCGTTGTCGGCCAGCGCCGGTTGCGCACCGAGCAGGCCGGCCAGCAACAGGGCGCCCAGGCCGAGCGGAGCGCAGAGCGGCTTAATGGGCGTGCGGGGCGTGCGCATGGTCGTGGTCGTGCTCGTGGCAATGGTTGTTGGGCACGGCCGGCAGGGCGGTCAGGGTGCCCTCCAGAAAGGCGCGCACTGCCTCGTCCGGGTTTTCCTCGGCGGTGACGATGGGCAGCACCCCCTGGTTCTTCAGGCGCAGGTAGAGCCCGTTGCCCATGCCGCCGGTAATCAGCACATTGATGTCGGCCAGCGGCGTGGCGAACTCGTGGTGGCTGGCGTGAAAGCTTTGCTCAAGCGGCAATTCGACGAGATGCCTGCCTTTGACCTGGCCACATTCGACGGTGTAGATCCAGAAATTGCGGCACTTGCCGGCATGGCCGGTGATCGTCTTGCGATTCTGGCTGCTGATGGCGATTTGCATGGGATGTCTCCGGTTAACTCAGGCCTTGTCCTGTTCATCGCTGCCGATGACCAGGCGCGACTCGCTGAGGTACTGATGGGGGGGCACTTCCAGGTTGGTCGGTGCCGGCTTGTTCTTGAAGACGCGGCCGGCGAAGTCGAAGGTCGAGCCGTGGCAGGGGCAGAGAAAACCGCCCGGCCAGTCGGCGCCGAGTGCGGCATCGCCCGGTGTGAAGGCCGTGGAGGGCGAGCAGCCGAGATGGGTGCAAATCCCCACGGCAACCAGCATCTCGGGGCGGCGCGATCGGGTCTCGTTGGTGGCGTAAGCCGGTTGCTGCTGCTTTTCCGAAGCCGGGTCGGCCAGCATCGGCTCGGCCTTCTTCAGTGCGGCGAGCATTTCCGGGGTGCGATTGAGTATCCACACCGGCTTGCCGCGCCACTCGACGATCATCATGTCGCCCGGGGCCAGCTTGCCGATATCGACCTCGACCGGCGCGCCGGCGGCCTTGGCCCGTTCGGAGGGCATCAGGCTGGAAACGAAAGGCGTCAATGCCGTCAGGCCCAGGGCGCCACCAACACCGACGGTGGCCATCATCCATTGCCGACGCGCCTGGCTGTCGCAGGTGGTGAAGGATGCTCCCTGGCAAACACATTCGGACATGACTTTCTCCTTGATAAGCAGTGCATTCGGTTTGGCGTTTGTCTCGCCAGACCCTGATCGGGATTGCAAAGAACAGCATTTACTTATCAATATGCGTGCCAGCCGGCCGCTTAAATAAAACCCTGTTGAATCATCAGCGTAGTTCCTTTTGAAAAAATTGCAGCGCCATCTTTTGGCAGCAATCGTGGCAGTAAATTGGCGGTGGCAGTTAAAATGGCAGTCATCATCTGATCGGAGCGCCACCATGTCCAAGCCAGAGCAGCCCCCGCGCGAACTGGTGTCCTTTCTCGAAAGCCTGAGCGAGCCACATATCCTTTGCGACCGCAATTACCGCATCCTGGCGGCCAACGAAGCCTATCGGGTGAAATGGGTCGGCCAGCGCGAAGTGGTCGGGCGTACCTGTTACGAGGTTTCCCATCGTTACTCGGTGCCGTGCGACCAGGCCGGGGAATCGTGCCCCTTGCAGCGCAGCCTGCGTTCCGGGCAGCGCGAACGGATCGTGCATCTGCACCATACGCACCTCGGTGAACAGTTCGAGAACATCGAACTGACGCCCATCCGCGACGATAGCGGCGAGATTGCCTACTACATCGAAAAACTCGATCCGCTGCCCGTGCAGCGCAGCGAGGAACACGCCCGGGGCTTGCTCGGTCGCTCGCCGGCCTTTCTGGCGATGATGGAAATGGTGGCCCGCGTTGCACCGTCGGACGCCGCCGTGCTGCTGCAGGGCGAGTCGGGAACCGGCAAGGAACTGGTCGCCAACGCCATTCACCAGTTGAGCCGGCGGGCGGCCAAGCCCTTTGTCGCCGTTGATTGCTCGGGGCTGGCCGAAACCCTGTTCGAAAGCGAGTTGTTCGGGCACGAGCGGGGGGCCTTTACCGGCGCCGTGACGCGCAAGGTCGGGCTGGTCGAGGCCGCAGCCGGCGGCACGCTGTTCATCGACGAGGTGGGCGATATTCCGCTGACCATCCAGGTCAAGCTGCTGCGCCTGCTCGAAACCGGCACCTTCCGCCGGGTCGGCTCGACTGAAGTGCTCAAGGCGGATATTCGCGTGGTGTCGGCCACCCACCGGCCGCTGAGCGACATGGTGGCCGATGGGCGTTTTCGCCAGGACCTGTTCTATCGCCTGAACATCTTTCCCATTTACCTGCCGGCCCTGCGCGATCGGCAGGAAGACATCCTGTTGCTGGCCGAAGGCCTGCTTGCCCGGCTGGTTGCCGGACGCAATCTCCGCTTTTCGCGGGATGCCGTCGCCTGGCTGCGCGCCTATGCCTTTCCCGGCAATGTGCGTGAATTGCGCAATCTGCTCGAACGCGCCTGCCTGCTCTGCGATGGCGATGAGATCGATCTGCGTCACCTGCCCAGCGCCGGTGAACACGGCTTGGCTCAGGTGCAGGGCGGCCGGCCGGAGCGGCCGGCGTTGAACGACCAGAGCCTGCTCGAGTATTCCCGCAGTTTTACGGGCAACCGCAAGGACTTGGCGCGTCAGCTCGGCTTGTCGGAGCGCACCCTCTACCGCCGGCTGAAAGCGCTGGAAGGATGACTGGGCCGGTCAGTTCCGGCTGAATCGGGCAGTCAGCCAGGTCAGGGCGACCGCAGCGAGCGGAACCAGCAAGGCGAACAGCGGCTGGTCGAGCTTCTCCGGTGCCCAGACCAGCAGTACGCCAAGGCCGAACATCATCAGGCCCGACAGCAGCTTGAGCAGCCGGCCTTCGCGCTCGCTCAGCTTGCGGCTGCCCAGGGTGCGCACAAAGCCGATCACGATGAGCAGCAGGGGCAGAACGTAGATCAGGTTGTAAAGCAGCAGGTAAAGGTAGTGCTGGCCGGCACCCTGCTCGCGCAGGGTGAGCAGGCGGGTGAACACCATCGGCAGGCCGGCCGTGCACAGCAACTCGTAGAAATTGGCGGCAACTGCCAGCAGCACCGTCGCCAGCAGCATGGTCGGCAGCCGTTCGGCCTGCAGCAGGCGCCGGCTGCGCTGAAACAGGTCGGCCTTGCGCGTGTCGCTGATCGACAGGGAAAGCCCTTGCTTGAAGGCGAAATAGTCCTTGATGTTGAGCATGCCGATCAGCACGGCCAGGAGGCCGGCTGCTGCGGTAATCCAGGGCAGGTTGCCGACCACCATGAAGACATTGAGCCAGGCGGCCATGAAGGCGAAATAAAGCAGGCCGGAGAAGGCCACGAAAACACCGCCGATCAGCAGCATGCGGCTGCGCTGGCGCTGATGGGTCAACAGCGAGAGCAGGAAGAGCAGCACGAAAAAGGCACAGGGATTGAAGGCATCGAGCCCGGCCAGCAGGATGGTCAGCACCGGCAACGACAGGCCGCCCAGGTCGATGCTGCCGAGCAGGGGCAGGGAGATCGAGCGACCGGCAGCGCTCGGTGAAATCGCCTGCCCGCCCTGGCAGGCCCTCAGGCGGTCGAGCAATTGCACAATATGCCCCGGGTCGTCGCTCCAGCCGACTTCCATCTGCCCGCAATAGAACAGCGTGGGCACAGCCTGCGCGGTTTCGCCAAGCGCCTCGGCCATGGCCTGGAAGCGCTCCAGCGCCACGGCGGAGCGGGTGATTTCATGCGTCTGCAACTCAAGCCACGGATGCTCGGCAGCCAGGGCCGTCAACTGCGGCAGGGCTTCCAGGCAGTGCGGGCAACTGAGCGACCAGAAAACATGCAGCTCAACCCGATTTTCGCTCCAGCCGGAGATCGGGATCACAGCCAGGAGCAGGGCGAGAAAAAGGGCGCGGAATGGCATGGCGTGCGTAGGCTGGATGACGGCTTCCCCTACAGTGTAGTTCGCCTTCTGCTGAGCGTGCAGGCAAAAAAATGGCGGGGACGAGCCCCGCCGAAATTCACGCAAGTTTGGTTTCGCCAAGAGACAAGGCAGCTCCTCAACCGTTTGCCGGAAAGCGATCCTCGCACGATGAAAACGAAGACCGCCTGGCCGGCGGTGGTCAGCCAGGGCGAATCGCTACTCTCTATATCAAGTTGCGTGCCCGCGTGAAAAATGAGTTAAAAATAGTTGAATCAATGGCTTGCCTTTGGAATAACCGCAGAAATGACTGCCGTCTGGCATTTTGGCAGTGCCGTGGCAGTCTATTTGGCGTTATTTTGTCGAGCCAGGCGGGCGAGGGCTGAGCCAATGATCGATTGGCCGGGACAAGCTCTAAAATGCAGCTTTCCCCACCAACACCTGCAAACCATGGCCCGCATCAAGATCGACCTGCCCGAATCCTTCACCTTCTCGACCGAAATCCCGATCTACATCGGCCACATCAACTATGGCCACCACCTCGACAACGCCCAGCTGATCTCGCTGGTTTCCGAGGCGCGGGTGCGTTACTTCAAGTCGATGGGTTATTCCGAACTCGATGTCGAAGGTGTCGGCATCGTCGTTGCCGACGTGGCGGCGCAATATCGTTCGGAGGCCTTCCACGGTGAAACGCTGCGCGTCGAGATGACGGCCAACGATTTCAACAAATACGGCTGCGATCTCGTCTGGCGCCTGAGCGACCAGGCCACTGGACGCGAAGTGGCGCGCGGCAAGCACGGCATCATCTTCTTCGACTACACAGCGCGCAAGGCGACCTCGGTGCCGCCGGCCTTCGTCGCCAAGGCGCAGCAGGCATGATCCCGATCCGCTACGTCGAGCCGGTCTTCCGCCCGCCGAGCGAGGCGGAGTCGCTGATCCTGCCGGTGACCGATGGCTGCTCGTGGAATCAATGCACTTTCTGCGAGATGTACACCGCGCCGCAAAAGCAGTTCCGGGCGCGCAGCGAGGAGGAGGTGCTGGAGAGCATCCGCCTGACCGGCCAGCGTTATGGCGACCAGATCCGCCGCGTCTTCCTGGCCGACGGCGATGCGCTGGTATTGCCGACCCGGCGCCTGCTCAGCATCCTCGAAGCCATCCGCACCCATATGCCGGCGGTGCGCCGCATTTCGTCCTACTGCCTGCCGCGCAACCTGCGCAAGAAGAGCCAGGCCGACATCGACGAACTGGCCGCGGCTGGCTTGACCATGGCCTATGTCGGCGCCGAATCGGGCGACGACGCGGTGCTGGCCGCCGTCAGCAAAGGTGAAACCTTCGAGACCACCTGCGAGGCGCTCGACAAGCTGGGGGCAGCGGGCATCACCCGTTCGGTGATGATCCTCAACGGCCTGGGTGGCAAGGCGCTGTCGGCGCAGCATGCCGACAACTCGGCGCGCCTGGCCAACGCCACGCAGCCGGAATACCTGGCGACGCTGGTCGTCAGCTTTCCGCAGGGCGAGGAGCGCCTGCGCGCCGGCTTCCCGGGCTGGGAGCCGCTGAGCCAGCACGAACTGTTCGTCGAGATGGAGCGCTTCCTGTCCGGGCTGGAGCTGAAGCGCACCGTCTTCCGTAGCGACCATGCCTCGAACTGGCTGGTTCTCAAGGGAACGCTGGGGTCCGACAAGGAACGCCTGTTGCAGCAGGTGCGCCAGGCGATCAGCGCGCCGCAAGCCGCCCATCTGCGGCCGGGTTGGGCACGAGGGCTGTAGGCCATCTCGGGCGCCAGCCGGGCAGGCTTGCGGAAAGGCCACCGGGGCGGCGGTTGCGCTGGGGCACTGTCCGGAATTCTCGCAGGGTCCTGACCATAAATACGAACAGAACGCCGCGTATATCAGGTTTAAATTGAGTCTCCCGCAGCGAGAGCTGCTCTTGCGAAGAGGAGATTCAAAATGCTGGTTCAAGTTCAGGTCAAGGGTCTGGCGAGTGCTTCCCGCTTGCGCAGTTTTGCCGCCACCAAGCTGAATGTCGCGCTGGGACGGTTTTCCCATTCCGTCCAGGAGGTGAGCATGCGCATGCATGACATCAACGGTCCCGAGCGGGGCGGTGCCGACAAGCTGTGCCGCGTCGTCCTGCGCCTCAAGGACAACTCCGTACTGGTGATCGAGGATCTTGGCGTCAACATGATGGAAGTCATCGATCGCGTTGCCGATCGCCTGCATCACACGGTGGCCAGGCAGCTCTCCCGCCTGGTCCGCGTCGAGCGCGCCGGCATCCGCCAAAGCAGCCTGCTTGCCGCGGCGGCCTGAGCGATTCATCCACCCATCGAGCGGAGCGCCCCATGAACACGACCTCCCCACAAGCTGTTCGCACCGTGGTCGTGGCGACCGACCTGTCGCCGGCCTCGGAGATCGCCGTCGATCAGGCAGCCATGCTGGCCAGGCGCTGGGATGCCGACCTGGTGCTGCTGCACGTATTCAATGATGGCGTCTGGGCGACCATCACCGCCATTTACGAGAGCGAGGTGTGGGCCGGGGCCGAGCCGGTGTTGGTGGCCCGCAACCGCCTGTCGCAGCAGGTGAGGGAAGTCGCCGCGCGACAGGGTGTCAGGGCGCGCGGCGAGACCCGGACGGGGCGGGCGGCCAGCGAGATCGCCGCCTTCTGCCGCGAGCAGGACGCCCAGTTGCTGGTCGTCGGCGAACATGGCGAGGACTGGATCGGCGAAGCCGTGCTCGGCGGTACCGCCCAGCGCGTGCTGGCCCGTGCTGACTTGCCGGTGCTGCTGGTGCGCCGCGCGGTCAGCGCCGAGTTGTCCTGCATCCTGCTGGCGACTGATTTTTCCGACAACGCCACGCGCGCGGCGCAACTCTCCCTCGACTGGTTTCCCGATGTCCGGCAGCGGTTGCTGCATGCCTGTACGGTTGCCTTCGAGGGGCGCATGCGCATGGCTGGCGTCTCGCTCGAACACATCGAAGGCTATCGCCGGGACGAACTGGCGCGGGCCGAGCAGCGCATGGAGGCCCAGATGCAGGCCCTGCGCAGCGCTGCGCCGGTCGGCAAACGGATCGTGCAGGGGTACGCGACAACGGTTCTGCTGCGCGAAATCGAGCGCTCGGGCGCCGAGCTGCTCGTCATCGGCAAGCATGGCGGCACGATGCTGGACGAGCGGCTGCTCGGCAGCATTACCCAGAACCTGTTGTATCGCGCCGACTGCAACGTACTGCTCGTACCCTGAGCATGGAGATGCATCATGTCCCACGACCCCTGGCATGCCCGGGCTGCCGCTGCCGCCCTGGCCGAACAAGGAACGACTAGCGCCGGCCTGAGTGCGGCCGAAGCCGCGCAACGCCTGGCCAGCCACGGCCCGAACCGCCTGACCCCGCCGCAGAAGCGCGGGCCGCTGCTGCGCTTCCTGCTGCAGTTCCACAACGTGCTGATCTATGTGCTGCTCGGCGCCGCCGTCGTCACTGCGGCCCTCGGCCATCTGGTCGATACCGGCGTCATCCTCGGCGTGGTGGTCATCAATGCCCTGATCGGCTTCATTCAGGAAGGCAAGGCGGAAAAATCGCTCGACGCCATCCGCAACATGCTGTCGCTGCGTGCCGTCGTGATGCGCGACGGCCGGCGGCAGGAGATCGATGCCAGCGAGCTGGTGCCTGGCGATATCGTCGTGCTTGCTTCCGGCGACAAGGTGCCGGCCGACCTGCGGCTGATCGAATTGCGCAACCTGCGCATCGAGGAGGCTGCGCTGACCGGCGAATCGGAGCCGGTCGAGAAATCCACCGCCGCCGTGGCTGCGGATGCACCCATCGGCGATCGGACCGGCATGGCCTATTCCGGTACGCTGGTCGTCTTCGGCCAGGGGCGCGGCGTGGTCGTCGCCACCGGCGACATGACCGAAATCGGGCGCATCGGCCGCCTGCTGGCCGACGTGGAAGCGGTCGATACGCCGCTCCTCAAGCAGATGGCACAGTTCGGCCGCTGGCTGACCGCCGGCATCCTGGTGCTGGCCGCCGGCACCATCGCCTTCGGCATGCTGGTGCATGGCCAGCCGGCCGGCGAGATGTTCCTTGCCGCCGTCGGCCTCGCCGTGGCGGCGATTCCCGAAGGCCTGCCGGCGATCATGACCATCACCCTGGCCATCGGCGTGCAGCGCATGGCGGGGCGTAACGCCATCATCCGCCGCATGCCGGCGGTGGAAACGCTGGGCGCGGTGACGACCATCTGTTCCGACAAGACCGGCACCCTGACCCGGAATGAAATGACCGTCCAGCGCCTGGCGACGGCGGAGGGGGTGATCGAGGTTTCCGGCGTCGGCTATGCACCGCGCGGCGCATTCACGGCGACCGGGCGCGAGGTCGACAGCAGCGAACTGGCCGACATCGCCCGCGCCGCATTGCTCTGCAACGATGCCATCCTGCGCGAGACAGACGGCGAATGGCAGCTCGAAGGCGATCCGACCGAAGGCGCGCTGCTGGCGCTGGCCATAAAGGCCGGGCTGGATGCGCGCTTCGAGGCCGAGTCCCTGCCGCGCATCGATGTCATCCCCTTCGAATCCGAGCACCGCTTCATGGCGACGCTGCATCACGACCACGCCGGGCATGCCTTCGTCTTCGTCAAGGGCGCGCCGGAGCGCCTGATCGGCATGTGCGCCGGGCAACGGCGAGCCGGCCAGGACGAGCCGATCGCCCCGGCATACTGGCAGGCGCGGATCGACGCGCTGGCGGCGGAGGGCTACCGCGTGCTCGCGCTGGCCATGGCGCCGATGGGGAAGGGGCAGCGCGAACTGGCCTTTGCCGATGTCGAAGGCGGCCTGACCCTGCTCGCCCTGGCCGGCATCATGGACCCGCCACGCGAGGAGGCGATCCGCGCCGTGGCGGCCTGTCATGCCGCCGGCATCCGCGTCAAGATGATTACCGGCGACCATGCCGTGACCGCTGCCGCCATCGCTCGTGCGATGGGGATGCGGGTGGCGGGCGACCGGGCGCTGACCGGCGCCGAGATCGAAGCCATGGACGAAACGGCGCTCCGCCAGGCGGTGCGCGAGGTCGACGTCTTCGCCCGCGCCAGCCCCGAGCACAAGCTGCGCCTGGTCGAGGCGATGCAGGCCAACGGCGAGGTGGCGTCGATGACCGGCGACGGGGTGAACGACGCGCCGGCCCTGAAGCGTGCCGATGTCGGCGTCGCCATGGGGCACAAGGGCACCGAGGCGGCCAAGGAGGCGGCCGAAATGGTGCTGGCCGACGATAACTTCGCCTCGATCGCCGCCGCTGTCGAGGAAGGGCGCACTGTCTACGACAACCTGCGCAAGGCGGTGGTCTATGTGTTGCCGACCAGCGTGGCCCAGGCCTCGATGGTGCTGATTGCCGTGCTGCTCGGCATGACCCTGCCGATCACGCCGGTGCAGATCCTGTGGGTGAACATGGTCACCGCCGTGACCCTGTCGCTGGCCATCGCCTTCGAGCGCCCCGAGCCCGGCCTGATGGCCCGGCCGCCGCGCGACCCGCGGGAGCCGCTGGTGAACGGCTTCATGCTCTGGCGCATCGCCTTCGTCACCGTGCTGCTTGCTGCCGCATCCTTCGGCATCTTCCTGTGGGAAACCGGGCGCGGCATGAGCCTGGAGTTCGCCCGCACCGCTGCGGTGAATACGCTGGTCATGGGGCAGATCGTCTACCTCTTCAATTGCCGCCGGCTGACCGGCTCGGTCCTGTCGAAGGAAGGTTTCCTCGGCAATCCCATCGCGCTCAAGGCGGTCGCCGTGCTGGTCGGGCTGCAACTGGCGATGACGCACCTGCCGTTCAAGCAGGCGCTGTTCGGCACCGAGCACCTCGATGTCGAAACCTGGCTGCGTGTTGTGGCGGCGGGTGTCATCGTGCTGCTGGCAGTGGAGGTGGAGAAGGTTTTCTGGCGTCGGCGCTAGGCGGCTGAGGCCCGTGGGAAAGGGGAGGTGAGCCGGGAGGCGAGCCGATGCTGCAGCGGGTGGCTGGGCGCGAAAGTGAGGCTGTTGGGCGGCCCGGGCTGCTATCCTCCGCCATTCGCTGCATCGTCCGATGCAGGGTTTGATTGAGGCTGTATTGAATTATGGAAATCAGGGACATCAACCACATCGAACAGGCCGCCGGCAAATCGCGCCCCGAACTGCTCCGTTTCGGCCTGGCGCTGCTCTTCGTCATCGGCATCATGTTCTATACCTGGGCCTCGGGCGGCGGCAACATCATGCTCATCGTCGCCGGCATGATCGGCGGCTACATGGCCTTGAACATCGGCGCCAACGACGTGGCCAACAATGTCGGGCCGGCTGTCGGCTCGCGCGCCCTGAGCCTGGGCGGCGCCCTGGTCATCGCCGCCATCTTCGAGGCGGCCGGTGCGCTGATCGCCGGCGGCGACGTGGTATCGACCATCCGCGGCGGCATCATCGCGCCGAGTGCGGTGGCCAATTCCGATGTCTTCGTCTGGCTGATGCTTGCCGCGCTGCTTGCCGGCGCCATCTGGCTCAATATTGCCACTGCCTCCGGGGCACCGGTGTCGACCACCCATTCCATCGTCGGCGGTGTCCTCGGCGCGGGGATCGCGGCCGGTGGCTGGGGTGTCGCCAACTGGGGAACCATGGGCTCGATCGCCGCCAGCTGGATCATTTCGCCCCTGATGGGCGGCCTGGTCGCCGCCGGGTTCCTTTATTTCATCAAGCACCGGATTCTCTACCGCCAGGATGTCATGGCCGCGGCGCGCCGCGTCGTTCCCCTGCTGGTCGCCGGCATGGCCTGGGCCTTTACCACCTACCTGATGCTCAAGGGCGTGCGGGCGGTGCTCAAGGTCGGCTTTGTGGAATCCGCCCTGGCCGGCGGTGTCGTTGCGCTGCTCACCTACGTCGTGGTGCGCCCGCGCGTGGCCCGGCAATCGAACACCAGCGCGCCGAACGACAAGGCGCGCGTCAATGTGATGTTCACCATCCCGCTGATATTCGCGGCGGCGCTCTTGAGTTTCGCCCACGGCGCCAACGATGTCGCCAACGCCGTCGGCCCGCTGGCCGGCATTGCCGATGTGCTGGGCAAGGGCGCGGTCAGCAAGTCGGCCCAGATTCCGCTCTGGGTGATGATGGTCGGCGCCATCGGCATCTGCCTCGGGCTGGCCCTGTTCGGGCCCAAGCTGATCCGTACCGTCGGCTCGGAAATCACCGAGCTCGACCAGACGCGGGCCTTCTGCATCGCCATGTCGGCCACCATTACCGTCATCATCGCCAGCCAGCTTGGCCTGCCGGTCAGCTCGACGCATATCGCCGTCGGTGGTGTGTTCGGTGTCGGCTTCCTGCGTGAATATCTCAAGTCGAGCTATGCCCGCATGGTCGACGACATTCTTGCCCACCATCCGGGCGACGATGCCGAGCCGATCAGGGACTACCTGCACCGCTTCGACCAGGCGACGCCGCAGGAAAAGGCTGCCATGCTCGACCAGCTGAAGCGTGAAGCCAAGAAACGTGCCGCGCCCGAATTGTTGTCGCGCGAGGATCGAAAGGGCTTGCGCAAGGTCTACCGGGGTGAATTGATCAAGCGCGCCCACCTGCACAAGATCATTGCGGCCTGGCTGATTACCGTGCCGGCGTCAGCCTTGCTGGGTGCGCTGTTCTTCTATGCCTTGCGCGGTGCCATGCTGCCCTGATCGCTGGCGTCCGCCGGGCGTCATGGCGCCAGGAAAAAGCGGAGCGGGGCAGGGCTGCACAAGCAAGAAGCGGTGGGTTGGGCCATGCGTCATGAACAACAAACTGGAAACCTGGTCGTCTGATGGATCATCTCGTACAAATCATCCTCCTGCTGGCCGTTGCCGTGGCGACCATGATCGTCTTCCAGCGGCTGCACGTGCCGACCAGCCTGGGCTACCTGCTGGTCGGCCTGATCCTCGGGCCGCACACCATCGGGCCGACGGTGCATGTGGCCCAATTCAAGGTACTGGCCGAGTTCGGCGTGGTTTTCCTGCTCTTTTCCATTGGGCTGGCCTATTCGCTGCCGCAATTGCACGCGATGCGCCACCAGATCCTCGGCCTGGGCACCGCGCAGGTCGTGCTGACCACTGCCCTGGTCGCCGTACTGCTCTGGCTGGCCGGCCAGCCGCCGGTGCTTGCCTTCGTCGTCGGCGCCGTTTTCGCGCAGTCGTCGTCCACCATCATCGGCCGCCAGCTGGCGGAGCAGGGCGAGGATGCCTCGGCGCATGGCCGGCTCGGCCTGGCCATTTCGGTGTTCCAGGACGTCACCGCCGTTCCCTTCCTGATCCTGATTCCGGTGCTCGGTGCCGCCACCGGCATGGACAAGCTCGCCGGCGAGCTGGGCTGGGCCATGGCCAAGGCCGTGCTCGCCTTTACCCTGGTCTTCTATGCCGCGCGCTGGGCCTTGCGTCCGCTCTTTCACCTGGTCGCCGAGCGCCGTTCGGCCGAATTGTTCACCCTGACCGTCCTGCTCGTCGTGTTGCTGGCGGCCTGGACCACGCACAGCCTGGGCCTGTCGCTCGCCTTCGGCGCCTTCCTGGCCGGCATGATGCTCGGCGAAACCGAGTTCCGGCATCAGGTGGAGTCGAGCATCCGACCATTCCGCGACGTGTTGCTCGGCCTGTTCTTCGTCGGCATCGGCATGCTGATCGAGCCGGCCGCGCTGCCCCGCATCTGGCACTGGGCGCTGCTCGGCGCCTTGCTGCTCCTGCTCGGCAAGATCCTTGTCGTCGTCCTGATCGTCCGGCGCAGCGGCATGGAGATCGTCGCTGCCTGGCGGACCGCCTTGCTGCTGGCGGTGGGCGGCGAGTTCGGTTTCGCGCTGCTCGCCATCGCCCTCGATGCCAGCGTGCTCGACCCGCAGGCCGGCCAGATCGTGCTCAATGCCGTCCTTTTCTCGCTGATCGGCGGCGTGCTGCTCATCCGCTACAACCAGGCCATCGCCAGCCGGCTGGCCCGGCCGTCCGGCGAACTGCCGCCGCTCACCGAGCAGCTGGCCGGCCTGCCGGCGCCGCGCGTGCTGATCGGCGGTTATGGCCGGGTCGGCCACACCATCGCCGTGCTGCTCAAATCGAGCGGGGTCGATTTCATCGCCTTCGATACCGATCCGAAACGGGTTGAGCAGGGGCGGAGCGACGGCCATGCCGTTCTCTACGGCGACATTGCCGACCCCGAGCTGCTCTCCGCCGCGCGGGCCGAGCAGGCCGGCCTGGCCATCATCACGGTCGACAGCCATGCCGTGGCCTTGCGGGCGGTCGCCTCGCTGCGCCAGCATTGTCCTCAGCTTCCGGTGATTGCCCGGGCGCGCGATCTCCAGGCCAGTTCGGCCCTGATCACTGCCGGGGCGATCCATGCCTATCCCGAGGCCATCGAATCGAGCCTGCGTCTCGGTGCCATCGCCTTGCGGATGCTGCAGGTGCCGACGGTCGATATCGACCAGATGCTGCAGGACATCCGCGACTGGGATTACCAGCCGGTGATCGAACAGCCGCTTCCGGAGGAGGCCCGATGACGACCGGCTACCTGCTGGCTTCCACCCTGTCGGGTGCCGGGAATGGTGAGGGGCGTACGCCATGAACCTGTTGCCCCTGCTCGGCGGTCTGGCTGGCGGTGTCGGCCTCTTCCTGCTCGGCATGGGGCTGATGACCGACGGCCTCAAGCTGGCCGCCGGGCCGGCGCTGGAGCGGATACTCGCCAGGTCCACCCAGACCCGCCTGCGCGGCCTGGCCACCGGCGCACTGGTGACGATCGCCGTGCAGTCGTCGAGCGCGGTGACGGTGGCCGCCATCGGCTTCGTCAATGCCGGCCTGCTCAACCTCAGCCAGGCCCTGTGGGTGCTGTTCGGCGCCAACGTCGGGACGACGATGACCGGCTGGCTGGTCGCCCTGGTCGGCATGAAGTTCAGCATCGACATCTTCGCGCTGCCGCTGATCGGCCTTGGCATGCTGCTGCGCCTGACCGGCGAGGGCACCCGGCGCGCCGCACTGGGTTCGGCACTGGCTGGCTTCGGCGTGCTCTTCCTTGGCATCGACCTGCTCAAGGACACCTTCTCCGGTGCCGCCGCCGATTTCCGGCTGCCGCACTGGGAAGGGGCGATCGGCATCGTCGCCATGGTTCTTGTCGGCATCCTGATGACCGTGCTGATGCAGGCCTCGGCGGCCTCGCTGGTGATTGCCTTCTCGGCGGCACAGAGCGGCCTGGTGAGCATCGAGGCGGCTGCCGCCGTGGTCATCGGCGCCAACGTCGGCACCACGGTAACGGCCCTGCTCGCCGCCATTGGCGCCACGTCGAATGCCAAGCGTGCGGCGGCAGCGCATATTTTGTTCAACGTGCTGACCGGTATCGTCGCCTTGCTGTTGCTGCCCTGGCTGCTCGGCCTGCTCGGTTCCGTGCGCGAACTGCTCGGGCTGGATTCGGCGCCTGCCGCCAAGCTGGCGTTGTTCCATACCGCTTTCAACATCTTCGGCGTGTTGCTGATCTGGCCGCTCGCCGACTGGCTGACCGGATTTCTGCTGGCGCGCTTCCGGAGTGCCGAGGAAGACCAGGCAAAACCGCGTTACCTCGACAAGACGGTGCTGGCCGTGCCCGCCCTGGCGCTAGATGCCCTGGCCCGCGAAGTCCGCCATCTCGGCAAGCTGTCGCTGGCGACGGTGCGTGCCGCGACGGCCGAATCGCCGCTGCCGGGGCATGGGCCGATGCACAACCGGCAAGTGGTGGCCCGGCTCAATGCGAGCATTGCCGATTTCATCGTCCAGCTCACCCGCTCCAGCATGGCCCCGGACAGCGCCCGGCGCCTGCCTGAACTCCTGCGCCTGGCGCGCTATTACGAAGCGGCCGCCGAACTGGCCGCCGAGGCCGGTGAAGCAGTGGCCGAAGCCGGTGGGCCGCCCGCCGGCGATGCACCGGCCAGCCAGTTCCGCGACTGTGCACTGAGCTTGCTCGACCGGCTCGACCCCGAAGCGCCAGCCGATGTCGACAGCCGGGAGGCAGCCTATCGGGCCGCCCAGGAGGCCTACCATGCGCTCAAGGCGCACTGGCTGGAAGCCGGGGCAAGCGGTATCATCCCGGTAACCGGGATGGATGCCTATCTGCGCGCTGCCAGCGCCCTGCGTCGCGCCCTCGAACAACTCGCCAAGGCGGCACTGCGCCAGGAGGATTTGCGATGATCGGAAGCATTGTTCGACGGGCACTGCTTTTCGCCGGCCTGTGGTGGGTGCTGGCCGAAGGCCGCCATGATGGCTGGCTGCTCGGTGGCGTCGCCGTCATGGCCGCGACCTGGGCCAGCCTGCGCTTGTGGCCGGCGGCGCCGATGACCCTGCGGTTTGCCGGCCTGCTCGGTTTTCTACATTTCTTTATCGTCAACTCGCTCCGCGGCGGCATTCAGGTCGCCGGCATGGCCCTGCGCGGGAGGGCGGCCTTGCGCCCGGCCCTGATCGAACTGACGATCACGCTGCCAGCGGGCGGGGAGCGTGTGCTGCTGGTCAATACCCTGGGCCTGATGCCGGGCTCGGTTGGCGTCGATTTCCACGGCACGACCCTGCGCCTGCATGTCATCGACGAACGCCTGCCGGTGATCGCCGAAGCCCGGGCGCTGGAAACCGCCATTGCCGGCTTGTTCGGGAGGTCGACATGACGAGCGTCTTTGCCCTGGCGATTGCCTTGTTCCTGCTGGTCAACCTGGTGGTGGCCCTGCTTGCCGCCGCCCGTGGCCCAACCCCAGCCGACCGCATGCTGATGGCGCTGTTGTTCGGCACGACCGGCACTGCCGTGCTGGTGCTGCTCGCTGCGGCCGGCGGCGGCACGCCACTGGTCGACGTCGCACTGGTCCTGGCGTTGCTCGCTGCCATTGGCGGCATCGCCTTTGCCAAGCGCGCCTGGCAAGGAGAGGAGGGTGGCGATGCTTGAGTGGCTGAGCCTGGCCCTGCTGGCTGTCGGCGCCTTTTTCTTCCTCGCCGGCACGGTCGGCTTGTTGCGCTTTCCCGACGTCTATTGCCGCCTGCACGCCCTGGCCAAGGCGGACAACCTCGGCCTGGGCTTCATCCTGCTCGGACTGGCAGTACAGGCCGACAGTCTGGCGGCGGCGCTGAAGCTCCTGCTGATCTGGCCGCTGGTGCTGGCGGCGAGTGCCGGCGTCGGCTTCGCCATCGCCCGCCGGGCCCACGCACTCGGCATCGCCCCCTGGCGGAAGGAGGCGGAATGACGCTCGCCTTCGACCTGCTACTCGCCCTGGCGCTGCTGTGGAGCGCCTGGCGCACCTTGGCTGCCCCCCGCCTCGATCGCGCCATCGTGCTCTTCATCGCCTTCGGCCTGCTCATGGCGCTGGCCTGGGCCAGGCTCGCCGCGCCCGATATCGGGCTGGCCGAAGCAGCCATCGGGGCCGGCCTGACCGGCGCCTTGCTGCTCGATGCCTATGGCGTGCTGCAGCGCAGGAGGGATCGCCCATGAAGCGCTTCGCCGTGATTTGCAGCGCGCTGCTGTTCGTCGGCAGCCTGGCCGCCGCGATGCTGGAACTGGCGCCGGCCGCCATCGACCTGCGCGGCCCGGTCGCGGCGCACCTGGCCGCCAGCGGCGTCAGCCATCCGGTGACGGCGGTGCTGCTCAACTACCGCGGCTACGACACCCTGCTCGAAATCGCCGTGCTGCTCCTGGCCTTGCTGGCGATACTCGCCGTTGTCGGCGAGCCCGGCGCAGCGCGCCCGGCACCGGCCCATCCGGTGCTGCAGACCCTGGCGCGGCTGGCCACCCCGCTGATGATCGTCGTTGCCGTCTATTTGCTGTGGGCCGGCGCCTTCCGGCCGGGTGGCGCCTTCCAGGCCGGTGCCGTGCTCGCTGCGGCAGGCGTCCTGCTGCATCTGGCCGGGCTGTTGCCGGGCTGGCAAACGCCCCGGCTGCGCTTGCGCCTCGGCCTGGCGGGCGGTTTTGCGTTGTTCCTCGCCGTTGCCGGCGGCCTGCTGGCGCAAGGTACATTGCTCCAGTATCCGCCAGCGCTGGCCGGCGGCCTGATCCTGCTCATCGAGAGCGGACTGACGCTGTCGCTGGCGCTGACGCTCGCCGGGCTCTTTCTCTTCCTGTCGCGTGACGAGGTGGCGCCATGACGAGCGGCCTGCTCTTCGCGCTGGTCGGCGCCGCCCTGTTCGCACTGGGTGTTGCCGGGGTGGTGTTGATCGACCACCTGTTGCGGCGCATCCTCGCCTTCAACCTGATGGGCAGCGGCGCCTTTCTCGTCCTGGTCGGGCTGGCCCAGCGCAACGGCGTGCCCGACCCGGTGCCGCAGGCCATGGTGCTGACCGGCATCGTCGTGGCCGTGGCCGCCACGGCGCTGGCCCTGGCCCTGACGCGAAAACTGCATGCGCTGACCGGGCGTCTCGACCTGCCGGAGGACGCGGATGATTGATTCGCTCGTCTGGCTGCTCCTGCTGCCGCTCGCCTGGGCGACGCTGGCCTTCGTGCTCGGCCCGGGGCGGGGCGCCTGGTTGGCGATTGCCGGGCTGGCGGCCCAGTTCGCGCTGGCTGTCGACCTGGCCCGGATAGTCGCTGCCGGCGGCGTGGCAGCGCATGTCGTCGGTGGCTGGGGCGCGCCGCTCGGCATCGACCTGGCGGCCGACGGGCTGTCGGCCGCCATGCTGCTGCTGACCCAGGGCGTCGCCTTGCCACTGGCGATCCATGCCCGCGCTTACTTCAAGGCCGGCGACCCGGCGGGTGTCTGGTTCTGGCCGCTGCTCGGCTTCCTGCTCGCCGGGCTCAATGCGCTGTTCGTATCCGCCGACCTCTTCAACCTGTACGTCACGCTCGAACTGGTCGGCCTGGCCGCCGTCGGCCTGGTCGCGGCGGGTGGCGGCACCCAGCAGGTGGCGGCCGCCTTGCGCTACCTGTTCGCCACACTGCTCGGCTCCGGGGCCTACCTGCTCGGCGTGGCGCTGCTCTATGGCGCCTACGGCACGGTTTCCAGCGCCACGCTGCTGCCGCTGGTGACCGCCGAGGCGCCGCGGCTGGTGTGGATCGCGGCTGGGCTGATGGTGACCGGGTTGCTGCTCAAGACGGCGCTCTTCCCCTTCCATTTCTGGCTCCCGCCGGCCCACGGCGGGGCGCCGGCACCGGTGTCGGCATTGTTGTCGGCACTGGTGGTGAAGGCCTCGTTCTACCTGATCCTGCGGCTCTGGCTGGGCCCCTTGCAGGCGCTGCTGCCGAGCTTTGCCTGGCTGCTGGCGCTGCTCGGCGCCGCGGCGATCTTCTGGGGTTCCTGGCAGGCGATCCGCGCCGTCAAGGTGAAGCGCCTGATCGCCTATTCGACGGTGGCGCAACTCGGCTACCTGTTCCTGATCTTTCCGCTGCTGCCGGCGCCCGGTGCGCTGCAGGCCGGGGTCATGCAGGTGTTTGCCCACGGCCTGGCCAAGGCCGGCATGTTCGCGGCGGCCGGGGTGATGATCAAGGCAACCGGGCAGGATACGGTGGCCGGGCTGGCCGGGGCGGTCGAGCGCCTGCCGGTGACTTTCTTCGCCTTCGGCCTGGCGGGCATGACCCTGATGGGCCTGCCGCCGTCTTCCGGTTTTCTCGCCAAGTGGCAGATCATCGACGCGGCGCTGGCGCAGGGCCACTGGGTCATCGCCGTCGTTGCGCTGGCCGGCGGGCTGCTGGCGGCGGTGTATGTATTCCGCGTGCTGCGCCAGGCTTTCCTGCAGGCCCCGGTGCCGGATACGGCCACGGCGGTACCGCGTACGCTGGAATGGACGGCATTCGCCCTGGCGGCAGCCAGCGTGCTGCTCGGCCTGCGTGGGGTGGAGCTGATGCAGTTGGTGATGGTGTGAGAGGGAGCTGAAAACATCATGGATATTGTCTTCTTCGTTCTGGGCCTGGCAACCCTGGTCGGCGGTGCCGAGCTGCTGGTCCGCGGAGCGTCACGGCTTTCGCTGTCCTTCGGCATCTCGCCGCTGGTGGTCGGGCTGACGGTCGTTGCCTTCGGCACCAGCGCGCCGGAGCTGGCGGTGTCGGTGCAGTCGGCGATGACCGACCGGGCGGACATTGCCCTGGGCAACGTCGTCGGCAGCAATATCATGAACATCCTGCTCATCCTCGGTGCCTCGGCGCTGATCGTCCCGCTCGTCGTGGCCAGCCAGCTCATTCGCCAGGAAGTGCCGGTGATGATCGGCTTCGCGCTGCTCCTGCTGGCGCTGGCCTCCGACGGCGTGATCGCCCGCCATGACGGCTTGCTGTTCGTCGGGCTGCTCACTGCCTATCTCGTGTTCATCGTCCGCCAGAGCCGGCGCAGCAACCAGGTGCCGGAAGAGGCCTGTCCCGCCGAGTTCTGCGCCCCGAAAGCCTGGGACGACCACTGGGCGATCCAGTCCTTGTTCGTCGTGGCCGGCCTTGGCCTGCTGGCCCTCGGCGCCCACTGGCTGGTCGAGGCGGCTGTCGCCTTCGCCCGCCATCTCGGCATGAGCGAACTGCTCATCGGTCTGACCATCGTCGCCATCGGCACCTCGTTTCCGGAAATCGCGACGTCCTTGATGGCCGCTGTGCGCGGTCAGCGCGATATCGCAGTCGGCAACGTGGTGGGCAGCAATATCTTCAACGTCGCCGGCGTGCTGGGTGTTTCCGGTCTGGTCGCGCCGAGCAGCATTCCGGTGCATGCCTCGGCACTTTCCTTCGACCTGCCGGTAATGATCGCGGTCTCGCTGGCCTGCCTGCCGATCTTCTTCACCGGCAGCCGGATCGCCCGCTGGGAGGGCGCGCTGTTCATCGGCCTGTACGCGGCCTATCTGGCCTACCTCGTTCTCGCGGCGCAGCAGCACGAGGCCCTGACAACGTATGGCTGGGTCCTGGCCATCTTCGTCCTGCCGGTCGTCACGTTGACGCTGCTCGTCGTCAGCTGGCGCGAGTGGCGCGCCATCGTGTCCGCCCGACAGCAGCGGGAGTGCAGGGGATGAGCATGCAGGAGCTGCTGCCGCTGGCGGTGCTGTTCTCCTCGCTGGTGCCGGGGCTGGCGATCTTCGCGCTGCCCGAATCCTGGATCGGGGTGCGCACCACCCTCAACCTGTTTGGCGCCTTCGCCAAGCTGGGCCTGGTTTTCCTGTTGCTGGCCGGGGTGGCGGCCGGCGATGAGTTCGGCCTGCGCTATGCCGTCCTGCCCGGCCTCGATCTCGCGTTCAAGGTCGACGCGCTGGGCATGCTGTTCATCACCTTGTCGGCCATCCTGTGGCTGTTCACCACGCTGTACGCCATCGGCTATCTCGAAGGAGCGCCGCACCGTAGCCGCTTCTTCGGTTTCTTCAGCCTGTGCGTCACGGCCACCATGGGTATTGCCATGGCTGCCAACCTGTTCACCTTCTTCGTCTTCTATGAACTGCTCACCCTGTCGACCTTCCCGCTGGTCGTCCATCGCGGGACCGACAAGGCCATGCGCGGCGGGACCATCTACCTGGCCTATACGCTGGTTGGCGGCACGGCCCTGCTGACCGGCATCGTCTGGCTGCATCACCTGCTCGGCCATAGCGAGTTTGCCCATGGCGGCATCGCCGCTGCGCTCGGCGGGGACTCGGCCGGGCAACTGAAGATCATTTTCCTGCTGCTGATCGCCGGGGTCGGCGTCAAGGCGGCGCTCGTTCCCCTGCATGGCTGGCTGCCGCAAGCCATGGTGGCGCCGGCGCCGGTGTCGGCCCTGCTGCACGCCGTGGCGGTGGTGAAGGCGGGGGCCTTCGGCATCGTGCGCATCGTTTACGAGGTCTATGGCATCGAGTTTGCGCAGTCGCTCAACCTGCTGCTGCCGCTGGCCGTCGTGGCGGCCGTCACCATTGTCTGGGGCAGCTTCCGCGCGCTGTTCCAGGACGACCTGAAACGGCGGCTGGCCTTCTCCACGGTCAGCCAGGTGTCCTACATCGCGCTCGGCGTGGCCTTGTTCGGCCCCGTTGGCACCATCGGCGGGCTGGTGCATCTGGTGCACCAGGGGATCATGAAGATCACGCTGTTCTTCTGTGCCGGGAATTACGCCGAGACGCTCGGCATCCACAAGGTCAGCGAGATGGATGGCGCCGGGCGGCGCATGCCGCTGACCACGCTGGCTTTCAGCATCGGCGCGCTGGGCATGATGGGGGCACCGCTCACTGCCGGGGCGGTCAGCAAGGCCTGGCTGACCGATGGGGCCACGGCGGCAGGCATGGCCTGGGCAATCCCGGTACTCTGGGCGTCGAGCCTGCTCAACGCTGCCTATTTCCTGCCTATCCTGTGGCGAGCCTGGTTCCGGCCGGCTCCGGCCGCCTGGCCCGAGGAGCACATCCCCCGGCGAGGCTGGCGCGAAACAGCCTGGTTGCTGCTGCTGCCGCCCCTGGTCACGGCGGCGGCAACGCTGGCCGCTGCGGCATGGGCCGATGCCTCCCTGTCCCCGCTGGCCTGGGCCCGGCTGATCGCGGCGCGGGAATACCTCGGGCTCGAAACGCCATGAAACTCCGGGAAACCTTCCTCTGGCAGCCGGGCTGGGCCGGTCGGAGTCTGATCCTGCTCGGAGGGGCGCTCGTGGTCACGGCTGTTGGCTACGTTCACGCGCTGACCGGCCTGGCCTATGAATTCCACCTCTTTTTCGTGGTCCCGGTACTGGTCGTTAGCTGGTTCCTCGGCTCGCGCTTCGGCTACGCCGTGGCCTTGCTGGCGGCTGTCGAATGGTTCCTGGCCGACCGCCTGCTGGCCGGCGAAGCGGCCTCGTTGCTGCCGCTGCTCTTCAATACGGTCGTGCGTCTGGCGATCCTCATCGGTAGCGCCTGGCTGGTCGGCAGCATCCGCAACGTCCTGCTCAGGGAGTCGCGGCTGGCCCGCGAAGATGCCTTGACCCGCCTGCCCAACCGGCGCGAGTTCCATGACCGGGGGCGCCAGGCCTTCGCCCAGGCGCAGCGGCAGAAGGCACCGTTCACGGCAGTCTTCATCGACCTCGACCGCTTCAAGGAGGTGAACGACACGCTCGGTCACGAGACAGGCGACCGCTTGCTCAAGGTGGTGGCGGATGTCATCCGCGACCACGTGCGGGCCAGCGATGTGCCCGGCCGCCTGGGCGGCGACGAATTCGCCTTGCTGCTGCCCAACATGAAAACCGATGCGGTTCAGGCCTATGTCGA
>JAEUOE010000095.1 GCA_016790885.1 Dechloromonas sp.
GGAACCGTCTGCGGGCGGGTGGCGATGACCGCCATTTCGACCCGGGCGCCGATTTCCTCGATCGACTTGTAGGCTTGCTGGCCCTGGATGGTGTCGTGCTTGGGGTTGATGGCGTACAGGCGGCCCTTGTAACCCGAGCTGAGGATGTTCTTGAAGATGATGTTGCCGACCGAATTCTCACGGTCGGAAGCGCCGATGACGGCAACCGATTTCGGTTCGAAAAGCCCAGTGAGATAGTGCTGTTCCAGCATGGTGAGCCCCTTGTTAGGCTGTTATTGTGCAGTGCAGAATTCTGGCACAACGACCCTCTAAAGTCATTGTCCGAATAGGGATATTCAGCTCGTGGCGAGCGTGCAGTCGAGCAGGATGGACTGCGATAGCGCACGATGTACCGGACATTTGTTGGCGATCTCCAGCAGGCGCTGGCGCTGCTCGTCGCTGAGCTCGCCCTCCAGCGTGATGTCGCGGTTGATGCGGTCGCGCATCACGCCATCGACCTCGACCTTCTCATGGCTCAGGGCGACGCTGACCCGGGTCAGCGCCAGGCCCTTGCGCTCGGCGTACATGCGCAGGGTCATCGAGGTGCACGCGCCGAGGCCGGCCATGATGAAATCGAAGGGCGCTGGGCCTGCATCGCCACCGCCCATGCTGGCCGGTTCGTCAGCGATCAGCTGGTGCTGGCCGGCGGTGACCGCCTGCTGGTATCTTCCTTTTCCATTCTCCGCAACGACGACGATTCCCGACATGTCAGCCTCCCTGAGTGAAATGCCTTCGATGATACCGCCATCGCCATGGGTGGTGCGCCACGTACAGTCCATTCCGGCGCGCGGCAAGGTGCTCGACCTGGCCTGCGGCAGCGGCCGCCACGCCCGTTTTCTGGCCGGGCTGGGCTATCCGGTTCTGGCCGTCGATCGTGATCCTGGGGCGTTGGCCGGTTTGTCGACGATTGAAGGCATCACGACCCGGCAGCTCGATCTGGAAGGGGAGGAATGGCCGCTTGCCGGCCAGGTATTCGACGGCATCGTCGTTACCAACTACCTGTGGCGGCCGCGCCTGCCGGATGTGCTGGCCCTGCTGGCGCCCGGCGGTGTGCTGATCTACGAAACCTTCATGCTCGGCAACGCGGCCTATGGCAATCCGTCCAATCCGGACTTTCTGCTCCAGGCGGGGGAGTTGCGGCAGCTTGCCGCGGCGGCAGGGCTGCGCGAGGTCGATTATGCCGAAGGCTACGTGGCTAGCCCCAAGCCGGCCATGCGTCAGGCAATCTGCGCGATACGCGACTGAACGATGGCGGCGGCCAGCCGGGTCACCCCGGAGGGGGAAAGGTCATCGGTGGAGAACGCGGCAGCGTCGGGCAGCCGGCTGAAATTGTGATCCTGCGAGCGTTGGTAGAGCGGGTCGTAATGCTGTTCCAGCAGTTCGCGCACCAGGGTCGGCCAGTCGTTGGCGTGTACCAGTTGCTGCCAGCGGTTCAAGGTTTCGCGGCTTTGCAGCGTGCGCAGGGCGTCGAGGCGGCTGATCACGAAATCCGGCAGGGTCAGGAAATAATCGTAGTCTTCGAGCAGGAAGGCGACGCGCGCCGCGGTGGTGGCCTCCACCGTAAAGCACTTGCCTTCCCGGATGCGGGCGATCAAGGCTTCGGGAACATGCAGGTTGCCGATCTTGCGGCTTTCGGCCTCGACGAAAACCGGTCGGCTGGGGTCGAGCCCTGACAGGGCAACCAGCAGCGCCGTCTCGAAAGCCTTCTGCGACGGTTGCGGCTGGCCGGGCAGCACGCCGAGCACCGAGCCCTTGTGGCTGGCCAGCGTTTCGAGATCGAGTATCTGCTCGCCCTGGATGCCGATGGCCTGCAGGATGCGGGTCTTGGCGCTGCCGGTGGCACCGCAGATGACCTTGAAGCGGAACTGGCAGGGCAGGGTTTCGAGCTGGCTGATGACATGCCCGCGCCAGGCCTTGTAGCCGCCTTCCAGTTGCCCCGCCTGCCAGCCGATGGCGCGAAAGATGGTGGTCATCGAGCCGCTGCGGTCGCCGCCGCGCCAGCAGTAGATCAGCGGCTTCCAGCCCTTCGGGCGATCGAGGAAGCGCTCCTTCAGGTGGCGGGCGATATTCTCGGAAACCAGCGCCGCGCCGATCTTCTTGGCTTCGAAAGGCGATACCTGCTTGTACAGGGTGCCCACCTCGGCGCGTTGCGCGTCGTCGAGAACCGGACAGTTGATGGCACCGGGAATGTGGTCTTCGGCAAATTCGGCCGGCGAGCGAACGTCGATGATCTCGTCGTAGGCGCCAATATCGGCTACGGTGGGCTGGGAGCGCTTCATCCCGCTATTTTAGCAGCGGGGCAATGGTCGGCCAGACGTGGTCGAGAATCAGCGGCTGTGCCTCGGCCACCGGGTGCAGGTTGTCGGCCTGGAAATAACGCTGCTGGGCGGCCACCGGTTCGAGCAGGAATTCGACCAGCGGGGTCTTTTTCGCCTTGGCAATATCGACAAAGCTGCGCTGGAAATCACTGGCATAAGGGCCATAGTTGGGCGGCAGGCGCATGCCGGCCAGGGCCACGCGGGCGCCGCTGCTGCGCGCCATGTCGATCATGGCGTTCAGGTTGTCGCGCATCTGCGCCAGCGCCAGGCCGCGCAGGCCGTCGTTGGCACCCAGTGCGATGACGACGATGGCCGGTTTGTGGTGCTTGAGCGCCGCATCCAGTCGCGAACGGCCGCCGGCCGTGGTTTCACCCGAAATCGACAGGTTGGCGACGCTATAATCGAGCCGCTTGTCGCTCAGGCGCTGGCCGAGCAGGGCCGGCCAGGCTTGCTCCGGCCGGATGCCATAACCGGCGGACAGCGAATCGCCCATCACCAGGATGGTCTTGGCGGCATGAGCCGGCAGCGTTGAACAGAGCAGGGCAAACAGGAAGAAGGCGAGCCGCATGGCAGATAAACCGGTAATAGAAGTGTTGGGGCTGGGCAAGACCGTCGATAACGGCGGCGAGCCGCTGACGATTCTGCAGGATATTTCCTTTTCGGTCATGCCCGGCGAAACGGTGGCCATTGTCGGCGCCTCCGGATCGGGCAAGTCGACCTTGCTCGGCCTGCTCGCCGGGCTGGACGAACCCAGCAGCGGCGAAGTCCGCCTTGACGGCGAAACGCTGAATGCGCTCAGCGAAGACCAGCGCGCCCGCCTGCGCGGCCGGTTGCTCGGCTTCGTCTTCCAGTCCTTCCAGTTGCTGCCCTCGCTGACCGCGCTGGAAAACGTCATGCTGCCCCTCGAACTGGCCGGCGTGGCCAAAGGCAGCGAGCTGGCCCGCACGTGGCTGGAGCGCGTCGGCCTCGCCCATCGCCTCCAGCATTACCCCAAGCACCTCTCCGGTGGCGAGCAGCAACGCGTCGC
>JAEUOE010000100.1 GCA_016790885.1 Dechloromonas sp.
ATTGACGGCCCAAAACCACGATGAGCGTTGTCCGCGTAGAACACGTCTATAAAGACTACCAGCTTGGCGAACAGACGATCCAGGCTCTGCATGATATTACATGCTCCATTGATGCCGGTGTCTTTCTCGCCATTTCCGGCCCTTCAGGCAGTGGCAAGACAACACTGCTCAACCTGATCGGCTGTATCGACAAACCCACACGCGGAAAAATCTTCATCAACGAAGAAGACGTCTCCGAAAAATCGGCCAATGAACTAGCCGACTTGCGCGCCCACTCCATCGGTTTCATTTTCCAAACCTTCAACCTGCTTCCCGTCCTGTCTGCTGCAGAGAATGTGGAATACCCGCTACTGCGTCGAGCGGACGTCTCCCCTGAGGAACGCAAAGCGCGAGTCGACTACTTCCTGGATATCGTGGGTCTGAAAAAGTTTGCCAACCATCGCCCCAACCAACTGAGCGGTGGACAACGGCAGCGCGTGGCGATCGCCCGAGCCCTTGCCATCAAACCCAGCATTGTCCTGGCCGACGAGCCAACAGCCAATCTGGACAAGGCGACCGGCCGGGAAATCCTGAGCCTGATGAAGCAGATCAACCGCCACCTGAAAACCACCTTCATCTTCTCAACGCACGACCAAAAAGTGATTGATCGCGCCGACCGCCTGATCCAGATGGAAGATGGCTACATCACAGCGTTCGGGATACGCAGCGAGACCGAGAAAAACTGGACCCTGGCACGCAACCGTACCGCCCCGGAACCAGATAACGAATAGACACGTGAAATTCCAGGACACCTACGTGAGAAAACTATCAACATACCACCGCCTGACCATTATCGCTGCCTGCTGCCTCGCCCTGGGAGCCCAAGCTGCCGATGACGACCTGCTGGGCCGCGACGCTTTATTTGGCGATGAATTGCCCAAAACCGGCAAAGGCCCGGAAAAGTCCGCAGGATCGGGCATCAAGGGCTTTCTGCAGTTCGAAGCAGCACGCACCACAGCCGACCCGGAACACTGGTCCAAACTACGAGCACGTACCGAGATCGGAAGTTCCGGGCGCCTGGGCGATGGCCTCAAATGGAAACTGGGGGCGCGGGCCGACTACGACTTCGCCTACGCGATCAACGACTTTTATCCGGCTGAAGTCGACCGCAACCAGCGGCGAAACATCGAGCTTCGTGAAAACTACCTAGACTTCAGCACTGGCAACCTGGATTTCCGATTCGGAAAACAGCATGTCGTATGGGGCGAGATGGTTGGGCTTTTCTTCGCCGACGTGGTCTCGGCACGTGACATGCGCGAATTCATACTCCCTGAGTTCGACCAGATGCGCATCCCCCAGTGGGCCGCCCGCGCCGAATACTTCGCGGATGACTATCATGCCGAACTGCTCTGGATTCCAGTCGCGAGCTACGACAACATCGGTAAGCCGGGCGCCGAGTTCTACCCCTACCAGCCGGTCCCAAGCGGTTTCAATTCCCGTTATCTTCAGGAAATTCGACCGGAGCGCAACGCCGACAACATGAATTACGGCATCCGCCTCTCCACGCTCAAGTACGGCTGGGACGTGTCCGGCTTCTATTACCGGAGCACAGACGTCGGGCAAACTTTCTACCGTCAGTTCGACGCACCGACCAACACCTACACCTTCCAGGCCAGACACGACCGAATCCATCAATACGGCGGCACCGTATCCAAGGATTTTGGCGATATCGTCTTCAAAGCCGAAGGCGTTTATACCCGTGGCCGTAGTTTCACTACACTGGATTTTGCGGATAGCAACGGCGT
>JAEUOE010000105.1 GCA_016790885.1 Dechloromonas sp.
TGTAGGCGCCAAGCGTCACCAGGCCGAGGGTGATGAAGAAGGCGCTCAGGCCGTGCTTGATCCAGCGCAGCCGGCGGCGGCTGCGGTTCGGATCGCCGGCATCGAACCAGCCCCATTTCAGCGCCAGGCGGTAGAGGCCGATGCTGGCGTGCAACTCGGCGGCGAACAGCAGCAACAAGTAGAGCGGCCACAGGTTGCCGGTCCACACCCGGTCGGCCGACTCGTAGGGGCCGATCAGTGACGGGTTCATCAGCATCTGGTAGAGGTGGATGGTGGCCATGAAGAACAGCGCAAAGCCCGTCCACACCTGCAGCCACCACAGCGAGGTGTCGCCGTGGCGCAGGCGGTTCTTGTGTGCCACGAAGGCACGGTACTGGCGGAAGCCGGCCGGGAATTTGCGCAGCGCCAGCCAGGCGTGGCCGATGAACAGGGCCAGGACGCCGGCGACGACGCCGGAAACCAGGATCGGGTAGGGCTTGCCGAGAAAATAGGCGCCCTCGAAAAAGCGGGCGACGGTATAGAAAGCGTCGTGGCTGATCAGGATGGACGACACGAAAGCCATGTGTGCCATCAGGAACAGCGCGAGCAGCAGGCCGGACAGGCTTTGCAACAGATCGAGGCGGGCCGGCCAGCGACTTTTGCCGGGTTTGGCCTGTGATTCGACGGCGGCGACAGCCAAGGGGATTGCTCCGGCCGCGCTGGCAGCCAGCAAATCATTGCGCTCGGGGGATTGGTTCAGGGGTGTCATGGTTTCGTCCTCTACCGTTGGCCGGCATGTCGTCTCCACCTCTTGTTTTGAACCACTCTAGCACAGCAGGATGCAGCCGGAATGTGAAATTGTTGCGCAGCAGCAAAATTCACTGGCGGGCTTGTGCCAGCGGCGCAACAGCGCAGCCGGAAGCAAGCGCGGGTGGCGATCTGTTAAGATTCGCCCCGGTTTTCCGGATCGCTTCCCCTTGTCTTCACTCCCCGAAATTTTCTCGCCCGACGGGCCATTGGCGCGTGCCATTGGCGGCTATCGCGTGCGCCAGCAGCAGGTCGAGATGGCCGAGCGTATCGCCGCCGCCATCCACAGCAATTCGGTGTTCATCGCCGAGGCGGGCACCGGCACGGGCAAGACCTTTGCCTATCTCGTCCCGGCGCTGCAGTCGAACGGCAAGGTCATCGTTTCCACCGGCACCAAGACCTTGCAGGATCAGTTGTTCAACAAGGACCTGCCGATGGTGCGCGACATCCTGAAGGCGCCGGTCAAGATCGCGCTGCTCAAGGGGCGCGCCAATTACGTCTGCCCTTACCACCTGCAGCGCTCGCTGGCCGACGGCCGTTTCCTGACCAAGGAAGATGCCGCCGATGCCCGCCGCATCTCGGTCTTCGCCAAGACCACGCAAACCGGCGACAAGGCCGAATGCGTCGAAGTCAACGAAAATTCCCCGGTCTGGAACAGCGTGACCTCGACGCGCGACAACTGCCTGGGCCAGGACTGCCCGGACTACAAGGAATGTTTCGTGATGGCGGCGCGCAAGGAGGCGATGGCGGCTGACCTGGTCGTGGTCAATCACCACCTGTTCTTCGCCGACGTCATGCTGCGCGACGAGGGCATGGCCGAACTGCTGCCGGCCTGCAACACGGTGATCTTCGACGAAGCCCACCAGTTGCCGGAAGTCGCCACCCTGTTCTTCGGCGACAGCGTGTCGACCGCACAGGTTGTCGATCTGGCGCGCGACGCCAAGGCCGAGGGCCTGACCAGCGCCCGCGACTGCCTCGATATCCAGAGCGGCGCCAAGGCCATGGAAAAGGCGGCGCGCGACCTGCGCCTGGCGGTGGGCGTCGACGCCGGGCGTTTCTCCTACGAGCAGTTGCAGGAGCGGCCGGAATTCGCCCCGGCCCTGAAAACGCTCGAAGAAGAGGTCGCCAAATTCGCCGCCATCCTCGAAACCCAGGCTCAGCGCGCCGAAGGCATCGAGAAGTGCTGGCAACGCGCGCTCGAACTGCAGCAGGCGCTCGCCCAATGGCAGAACCTGGCCGATCTCGGCTACGTGCGCTGGGGAGAGGCTTTCACCCAGTCGCTGCAGTTGAATTCGACGCCGCTCAAGGTGGCCGATATTTTCCGCAAGCAGATGGGCGGCCATCCGCGCGCCTGGATCTTCACCTCGGCGACGCTCGCCGTGCAGGGCAAGTTCCACCACTACTGCGCCGAACTCGGCCTCGGCGACCCCGATTCCGCCTGCTGGCACAGCCCCTTCGACTACGGCGAGCAGGCGGTGCTCTACGCGCCGCTCGGCATGCCCGACCCGAACGCCTGGAACTATACCGACACGGTGGTCGAAGCTGCCTGGCCGGCGGTCAAGGCGGCCAAGGGCGGCGCCTTCTTCCTGTGCACCAGCCTGCGTGCCATGCGCCGCACGCACGAACTGCTGAAGGCGAAGATCGAGGACGAGGGGCTGGATATCCCGTTGCTGGTGCAGGGCGAGGGCAGCAAGAACGACCTGCTGCAACGCTTCCGCAACCACGGCGCGTCCATCCTGGTCGGCAGCCAGAGCTTCTGGGAAGGCGTGGATGTGCGCGGCGAAGCGCTGTCGCTGGTCGTCATCGACAAGATCCCCTTCGCGCCGCCCGACGATCCGGTGCTCTCGGCGCGCATCGAGCAGATGAAGCGCGAAGGCCGCAACGCCTTCATCGAGTACCAGTTGCCGCGTTCCGTCATCAACGTCAAGCAGGGCGCCGGCCGCCTGATCCGCGACGAGAACGACAAGGGGGTGCTGATGATCTGCGACCCGCGACTGATTTCCAAGCCCTACGGCCGCAAGATCTGGCAGAGCCTGCCGCCGATGAAGCGCACCCGCGAATTGCAGGTCGTGCTCGATTTCTTCGCCAAACGCTGAGGCTATGAAAACCACTTTCGACCAACTGCGCGACACCCAGCCGCAATTCTTCTCGGCCGCAGCCATCGCGATTCCCGCCGCAGCCATGCAGGCCATGGCGGAGTTGATCGCCGCTATCGAGTCGGTGATTGCGCTGCCGGCCTACCAGGCGCACGCCCTGGCCCAGGCGCCGGCCATCGCCCGCCTGCCCTGCGCGGCGCGCGGCGCCTTCATGGGCTACGACTTCCACCTGACCGCAGTCGGCCCCAAGCTCATCGAAATCAACACCAATTCCGGCGGCGGCCTGCTCAATGCCTACCTGCTGGCCGAGCACGGCAAAGCAGAGCAGGGCGCGCGCATCCGTGATGAGTTTGTCGCCATGTTTCGCGAAGAGTGGCGCCTGGAGCGGGGCGATGCGCCCTTGCGCCGCATCGCCATCGTCGATGAAAACCCGGCGGAACAGTTCCTGGCGCCGGAATTCACACTGTTCCGGGAATTGTTCGAAGAGCACGGCATCGCCGCCGTCGTTTGCGACCCGACTGAACTGAGCTTCGACGGCGAGGCGCTGCGCCATGCCGGCCAGCCGGTCGACCTGGTCTACAAGCGGCTGACCGACTTCGCCCTCGATACGACGGCCAGCGCCGCCATTCGCACTGCCTTCGAGCAGGGCAAGGTGGTGCTCACCCCCAACCCGCGGGCCCATGCCCTCTATGCCGACAAGCGCAACCTGATGCAGTTGTCCGATGCAGCTGCCTTGAACGCCCTCGGCGTCGATGCGGCCACCCGGCAGACCTTGCTCGCCGGCATTCCGCAAACCGTCGCCGTCACCCCCGAACAGGCGGAAGCCTTCTGGGCCGAGCGCAAGCGCTGGTTCTTCAAGCCGCCGGCCGGTTTCGGCAGCCGTGCCGCCTATCGTGGCGACAAGCTGACCAAGCGCGTGTTCGAGGAAATCCTGCATGGCGGCTACATCGCCCAGGAAATCGCGCCGCCGTCGGAACATGCCGTCGGCGAGCAGACCATGAAGGCCGATATCCGTTGCTACGTCTACAACGGCCATATCCAGCTGGTCGCCGCCCGGCTTTATAAGGGACAGACCACGAATTTCCGGACGCCGGGCGGCGGTTTCGCCCCGGTGTTCGTTGCCGAGTAAAATCCCGCCATGAAAGTATTTGGCATCGCCGGTTATTCCGGCTCCGGCAAGACCACCTTGCTGGAAAAACTCCTTCCCCAGCTCACTGCCCGCGGCCTCAAGGTCTCGGTCATCAAGCACGCCCACCACGGTTTCGACATCGACCGCCCCGGCAAGGATTCCTACCGTCACCGCGAGGCCGGCGCCACCGAAGTGCTGCTCTCCTGCGGCGACCGCTGGGCGCTGATGCACGAGCGGCGCGAGGAGCCGGAGCCGACGCTGAATGAACTGCTCGGCCACCTGTCGCCCTGTGACCTCGTGCTGATCGAGGGCTTCAAGCAGGAACCGGTGCCCAAGCTGGAAGTCTATCGCCCGGAAAACGGCAAGCCGCCGCTCTTCCCGGAGCGTTCGGACATCGTCGCCATCGCCACCGATGTCGACCTCGCCACCGATCTGCCCCAGCTGCCGCTCAATGACTACGTGGCCATCGCCGATTTCGTCATGCACACCATGCAACTGCAGGAACGCCCATGCTGACCTACGAACAAGCCCTGGAAAAACTGCTCGCCGCCGCCCAGCCCGTCGAGGAAGTCCGCCATGTCCCGCTGCTCGCCGCCGCCGGCCGCGTGCTGGCCGTCGTCCAGCAGTCGGGTGTCTCCGTGCCGCCGCTCGATAATTCCGCGATGGATGGTTACGCCGTGCGCACCGCTGACGTGACGACTGCCGGCATCTGCCTGCCGATCAGCCAGCGCATTCCGGCTGGCACGGTCGGCGTCCCGCTGCAGCCGGGCAGCGTTGCCCGCATCTTCACTGGCGCGCCGATTCCCGCCGGGGCCGACGCCGTGGTCATGCAGGAGCGCTGCGAGCATGGCGAGGGCGGCGTGGTGATCAACCATATGCCGAAATTCGGCGAGAACATCCGCCGGGCCGGCGAAGACATCACGGCCGGCGCCGACATCCTGCCGGCCGGCGTCAAGCTCCGCCCGCAGGAAATCGCCTTGGCCGCCTCGGCTGGCCTGCCTGAGCTGCCGGTCTATCGCCGCGTGCGCGTCGGCATGTTCTTCACCGGCGACGAACTGGTGCAGCCGGGCGAACCGCTGCCGCCGGGCGCCATCTACAACTCCAACCGCTATGCCTTGCGCACCCTGCTTGAAGACATGGGCTGCGAAGTGCGTGACCTGGGGGCGGTCGAGGATAGGCTCGACGCCACCTGCGATGCGCTGCGCCGGGCGGCTGCCGACAACGATCTGGTCATTACCAGCGGCGGTGTTTCGGTCGGCGAGGAAGATCACGTCAAGCCGGCCGTCGAGGCCGAAGGCGAACTCGACATGTGGAAAATCGCCATCAAGCCGGGCAAGCCGCTGGCTTTCGGCAAGATTCGCAAGGAGGGCGGTCATGCCTGGTTCATCGGCCTGCCGGGCAACCCGGTGGCGGCTTTCGTCACCTGCCTGATGATGGTGCGTCCCTTCGTCATGCGCCTGCAGGGCATCGCCCAGATTACGCCGCGCATCCTGAACCTGCCGTGCGCCTCGGCCTGGAACAAGCCGGACGGCGCCCGCCTCGAATTCCTGCGCGGCCGCATCAACGAGGCTGGCGCCATCGAGCTCTACCGCAACCAGGGTTCGGCCGTCGCCACCTCGCTGTGCTGGAGCGATGGCCTGATCCTCAACCCGCCGGGTAACTGCATCGCGGCGGGCGATACGGTGCGTTTCGTTTCCTTCGCGGAGTTGCTGGCATGAGCGTCAAGGTTCTCTATTTTGCCGGCCTCAAGGAAAAGCTCGGCGTGCCGGGCGAAAGCATCGATCTGCCGGCCGGCATCTGCACGGTTGGCGGCCTGCGCGACTGGCTGGTCGGGCAGGGCAGGGATGCCCTGGCCACGGCCAAGAACCTGCGCTGCGCTGTCAATCAGGATATGGCCAAGCTCGACGCACCCATCCAGGATGGCGACGAAATCGCCTTCTTCCCGCCGGTAACCGGCGGCTAAACAAGGAAAACGCATGTCCATCCAATGGTATCCCGGCCACATGACCTCGGCCCGCAAGAAGGCCGCCGAGACGCTGGCCGTCGCCGACGTCGTGGTCGAGGTGCTCGACGCCCGCCTGCCGCAGGCGAGCAGCAACCCGATGATCCACGAGCTGCGCACCTTCCGCCAGCGTCCCTGTCTCAAGCTGCTCAACAAGGCCGACCTGGCCGACCCGGAAGCGACCAAGGCCTGGCTGGCCTATTTCGACGCCCAGCCCAATGTCAAGGCGGTGGCCATCTCCTGCAAGAAAGCCAGCGATGTGGCCAGGATCCCGGGCCTGGCCCAGAAGCTCGCGCCGCACCGCAACGATGCCGTCAAGCCCTTGCGCCTGATGATCATGGGTATTCCCAACGTCGGCAAATCGACGCTCCTGAACGCCCTGGTCAAGAAAAAGGTGGCCGCCGTTGGCGATCAGCCGGCCGTCACCAAGAGCCAGCAGCGGATCGACATCAGCAACCGCCTGACCCTGTACGACACCCCGGGCATGCTGTGGCCGAAAATCGACCACCCCATCGACGGCCTGATGATGGCCGCCAGTCATGCCGTCGGCGTCAATGCCTACATCGGCGAAGACGTCGCCACCTGGCTGGCCGGCTACCTGCTCGAACACTACCCGGCACTGCTTGAAGCCCGCTACAGCCTGAAACTCGAAGGCCTGGATGCCGTCGCCGTCCTGGAATGCGTGGCGAAGAAGCGCGGCTGCATCATCAAGGGCCGGGGCGGCGAACTCGACCTGGAAAAAGCCTCGGGCATCCTGCTCACCGACTACCGCAGCGGCGCCCTCGGCAGAATCAGCCTGGAAACCCCGACCCTGCGTGCCGAGCGCGCTGCCAGCCTGGCGCAGCCGGCACCCAAGGCGTCAGACGAAGCCGGATCTGCCGCCGATTAAATTCCGGAAACGCCCACCGTTGCAGCTTTTCCAGAATTGGTTATAATGCGCGCCCGGTCAGCAGCAAATGCAGACCGTACCGATTCCTCGATAGCTCAGTCGGTAGAGCGCCGGACTGTTAATCCGTAGGTCCCTGGTTCGAGCCCAGGTCGAGGAGCCAAGATTCAAGCAAAAAGCCCAACCAATCCGGTTGGGCTTTTTGCTTTCCGGGCAGCCGTAGCCAGATTGTGGCCAAGGCGCATCAAGCCGGCCTTGGAGAAAGCCAAAAGATTTTCCGTAGAGAAACCTTTTGGCCTGCAGCGAGGTGCCTAAGCTAGAAGAATGTTCCGGTCGTAGGTCAGGTTGTCGAAGGCCGTGTAGACCCACGGGCAGCCTTGTGCCTGGGAGGACAGGCGGATGCGCTGGATATTGCGGCTGGCGGAGGAGAAGCTGATCGGGTGCCAATGGCCGAAGAAATTGGCATCCTGCGGGCCAAGTTGGGTTCGGGCTTTGCCCAGGTAGGTGCCGTTGGTATCGTAGGCTTCCATGAATGGGCGGTTGTCGTAATTGCCGCCAAGGCATTCGGGCGAATCGAGGGCATAGGCCCAGACGCTGACCGATTGCTGCAACTGGCTGAACGTGGCCTCCACGGCGCCGTAGCGTGCGTCGAATAGCGGCAGGCCGGTCGCGTTGGTCAGGGTCAGTACGTTCTTCCCACTTTGGGCCGAGCCCAGGTTCATGGCCATCGCATAGGCCGACCAGCGTTTAGGCGGATTGGTGGTGACGCTGGCAAAGCTGACGCTTTGGGCCGAATAGGCGGTATCGACGGCGGTGCCGCTGGCAACGTTCTCGAAATCGATCATCACGGTTCGGCGGAAATTGGGTGGCGGGCGTAATGGTGGGCGTTCCAGGATGATCTTGCTGCCCAGGTTGGTGACGAGATCCTTGATGTCAGGCATGTCATTCTCCTCTTCTGTGCGATTTCAGCCGTGCCGGGTTGGTCGGCCTATGACTTCAACATAGTCGGTAATCACCATGAAGCAAGGAGTCCTGCCAAGGGGGGGCACGTGGGGCCGTGAAGGGCCCCGGGGTAACTGTCAGGCGTTAGCCGTGACCATTTCATCCTGGCTGTTCAGTGCATCCCAGCATTGCCAGTGACCACAGGCCGAGCGGGCACGGCGCTCCGAGCCATCCCACGGGCCGCCCCGGCAGATTCCGGTGCTGGTTTCCGATTCAATGAGCACGACATCCCGCGCCATGGCCGGATAGCGCAGGCCGCTCCAGCGTTGGCAGCTGGCGCAGCGCTTGCGTGCGACGGCATGGCTCAGCAGGTCTTGCCGGCCTTGCATGATGCGATGCTCTGGGTGGCGGGTTCGACAGCACCACCGGCGCCGATCCAGCCCTTGATGCCGTACTTGACGTTGTAAACCGTCGTATAGCCAGCTTGCTGGGAGAGGAACTGGCTGACCGGCTTGGTGCGGTTGCCGGTGCGGCAGATGACGATGACCGGTTCGTTCGGCTTGGCCAGGGGCTTGACCTTCTCCAGCCAGCCAGCGGCATCGTGACGCCCTTGCGCGTCGAAGAAGGTAAGCAGCTTGCTGCCGGCAACGATACCGGTTTCTTCCCATTCTCTTTGCAGGCGGATGTCGATGACCGGCACACCGCTCTGGATCAGTTTTTCGAGCTGGGCGTTGTCGATGTCGATGACCTCGGCGTGGGCAATGCTGCAGAGAGTAAGCAGGGAGGCAAACAGGAGGTGACGCATGGCGGATTCCGTTTATCAGAAAATGCGAATTATAGGTATTGGGCACCTGTCGTATTGAGTCCGTTTCGGCTGCGAGGTTCCACTGGCGTGGGATAATCGCCGCTTTTTTCGGGGCTGGCATGGCGCTCAAATCAACCATCTTCAAGGCGGAACTGCAGTTGGCCGACCTCGATCGTTCGCACTTTGGCGATTACTCGCTGACGATTGCCCGCCATCCGTCGGAAACCGATGAACGGATGATGGTGCGCCTGCTGGCGTTTGCCCTGCACGCGTCGGATAGCCTGGCTTTTGGCCGTGGCCTGTCCACCGAGGACGAGGCGGATCTGCTCGATACCGACCTGACTGGCGCCATTGAGCGCTGGATCGATGTCGGCCTGCCGGACGAAAAGGATATCCGGCGTGCCTGCAACCGGTCGCGGCATGTGGTGGTGCTGAGCTACGGTGGCCGCGGGGCGGAAATCTGGTGGCAGCAAACGGCGGGCAAAGTGGCTGGTCAGAAGAACTTGCGCGTGCTTTCCCTCACCGTTGATGAAGGCCAGGCGCTGGCCGGCCTGGCGCAGCGCACCATGCGCCTGCAATGCACCATCCAGGAAGGCTTGATCTGGCTGGGCGATGACGAGCGGCAGGTCGAACTCAAGCCGGAGGTTCTGTTCGACGAGGCGCAGGGATAGAATGGTGGGCCATTCCGCTGGAATGGCAATTTCCAATATTTCAACTCTGTAACGAGGTAAAGCCTAATGTCCGACAACGACGATAACGAAACCCAAGGCGTAGTCTTCGGTGTGCTGGCCGGGGTCATCTTCGGCATCATCGCGCTGGTCGCCGGCCTGGGCATGTGGAAAGCATCCCAGCCTGCCACGCCGGCCGCCCAGGTGGCTGCTGCCGAGGCAGAAATCGCCCCGATCGGTGACGCGCTGGCCAAGGTTTATTTTGCCGTGGGCAAGGCGGAACTCGACGAAGCCGACAAGGGCGTTGTGGCCCAAACAGTCGAGGCGCTCGCCGCCAAGGCGGACGGCATTGTCCTGCTCTCCGGCTTCCACGATCCGTCCGGCGATCCGGCACGGAATGCCGAACTGGCCAAGCAGCGTGCCATGGCGGTGCGCGATGCGCTGGTTGCCGGCGGTGTGGCTGCGGAGCGTGTCAAGTTCCGCAAACCGGAATCGACGGTGGGCGAAGGCAGCCCGGAAGAAGGACGGCGCGTCGAAATCCGCGTGCAGTAAGCCGGGAGTTTTCCCGTCAAGGCGAGCCAGGGTGGCTCGCCTTTTTTACGCTTAGTGTCGAACCACCAGGTTCCAGATCAGTTCGATACCGGACAAGAGCAGGTCGCCGACTTCGATATCTTCGATGCGCCCGCGCAGCTGTTCGCGATTACGCCGTGATTTTTCCCGTTCGCGCGTCACGATGGCATCGCCGAGGGCGTCGACGTTGATGGTCGTCCGCTTGATCTCGGCATGCTGGTAACGCGCCAGGGCCTGTTCGACGGCATCGGCATCCAGAATGGCGATGGGTGCGCGGCAATGGGTGCAGGCGTGGTTGTGGCGGATATCGACCGGTGCACCGCAGCCATTGCAGCGGATGGTCCCGACCCGAGCGGCGAGCGTGGTGATTTCGGCAGGGGCCAGTTGCCGGACAAAGCCCTTTTCGATCATGAACTGGCCGAAGGTGGTGAAGCGGCCATGCTTTTGCAGGCAGCGGTGGTAGTTGAACTGGCCACCGTGTTTGGCGTGGTCGATGCCGTGCAGCAGTTTTTCCCGACAACGCGGGCAATGCAGCGGGTCGCGCAGGGGCTGGCGCAGGTCGTCGCGGTGTTCATTCAGCAGCTTGAACAGTTCAATGATGCCGCCCGGCGTGATCTGCACGCTCTCGAAATCGTCGAACCAGATGCCCTGGCAGGCGTAGCACAGGTCGAGAATGACTTCGCCATGATGCAGCCGCTCGAAGCGGTGCTTGCTCATGGTTTGCTGGCAGGAGGGGCAGGGTGTCGGTTTCATGGTGGGTGAATGCCAAAACAGGGCAAAACTATACCGCAGCGCCATCCAACCGGGCTGCACCGGGGCGTGCCGCCTATATCGTCATCCGTTAATATGCTGGCTGTTCTTCTTTCTGGATGCACCATGAAAATCGCCGCCCCCGCCGAGACCCCGCTGGTCAATGAAGTCAAGCTGATGCTGGAACAACTGCCCTTCGATGGCGCCCAAGTGCTCGAACTGGGGTGCGGCAAGGCGGAGAAGACGCGCCTGCTGGCTGAAACCGGCCGGGTCGGCGGCATCCTGGCGCTTGAGGTGGATACCATCCAGCATGAGCGCAACCTGCAGATTGCCGATCTGCCCCAGGTGCAATTTCGCCATGCCGGTGCTGAAGCCATTCCGGCTGACGACAACAGTATCGACATCGTGTTGATGTTCAAGTCGCTGCACCATGTTCCGATGGAATTCATGGACAAGGCGCTCGACGAAATCGCCCGTGTGCTCAAGCCGGGTGGCCTGGCCTGGATTTCAGAACCGGTCTATGCCGGCGAACTGAACGAGGTGTTCCGGCTCTTTCATGACGAAAAGGTGGTGCGCGAGGCAGCCTTCGCCGCCATCTGCAAGGCCGTCGAGCGTGGGCCGCTGGTCTCCGAGCAGCAGCTGTTCTTCAACACCCGCAGCTATTTCGAGAGCTTCGAACGCTTTGATCAGCGCATGATCCAGGTCACGCACACCAGCCATCAACTGGCGCCGGAACTGTATGCCCGGGTCCAGGCAAAATTCGAATCCTATCTCGGGCCGGAGGGGGCGACCTTCCTCAATCCGCAGCGCGTCGATGTGCTGCGCAAGCCGGCCTGAGCCGGTTTAACCGCAAGAGGCCTGGCGGATGGTGCCGAGGTTGAGCTTGACGCCTTTCTTCATCTTGCCGATGACGTGCATCTCGCAGGCCTTGCAGTCGAACTTGAGGATCAGCTTCTCGTTGCCGTTCATCAGCGTCATCGGATCCGGCTTCAGGTGCTTCACTTCCTTCGGGCACAGGTTGAAGCTGTAGCGCAGGCAGTGGCGGGTGATCATCAACGACACCATGCCTTTTTCGTTGCCGGCCTCGTAGGCTTCCTCGATCAGCTTGACGCCGTGTTTTTCGTAAAAGGCGCGGGCCTTGGCGTTGAAGACGTTGCCGAGGTAGGTCAGTTCGTCCTGCGGATAGGGCACCGGATTGGCAGCGGGCGCGGTGCGTGGCGGGCGAGGGTGGCTGGCCAGGCGGCACGCTTCGAGCTTTTCGGTGGCCTCGCGGCGCAGCGCATTGACGGCACTGACCGGCAGGAACCACGCCTGGCTCAGTTGCAGCTCGACCGGCTCGGTGATGAACATCGTGTTGCCGAACTTGCCGAGATTTTCCTTCAGCTTGGCCAGTGCCTGTTCCGGGTTCTGCGCCAGTTCGCTGCCGATTTGTTCACTGCGCGGCAGTGACGCGCTGGCGGTGACGCCGTCTTCATCGGTCAGGGTCAGCACGAAGGCGGTGTCGGTTTCCGTCAGCACGGGTTTGAGCGAGATGCGGCGTTCGGCCGAATCCTTTTCCAGCGCCCGCTCGAAGGCCTGGTCGCGGTTGCGGAACAGGGTGACGCCTTCGGTCAGTTCTTCCGGCATCTCGGCCGGGAACAGCTTGTCGCCCTCGGCACCGCTTTCTACCCGATTGATGCGCATGCCCATCACGTCGCCATTGGTATCGTGGAAGCAGACGCCGTCGCCGTTGTGGAAAGCCTGCTCGCTATTGACCACGATCCAGCCGTCGCCGATTTCGACGACCTCGCCGATCAGTTCGCCAACGAAGGCCGGCGTATCGAAGGCACCGATGTCGTCCTGGCGGCCGCCGGCGAAATAGTCGGTGTAGCCACGATTGAAGGTCTTGTCCGGCTGCGGTTCGAAGGTGTAGGTGCTCTTGCCGCTGGAGGCGCGGCTGTATTGCGGATGGGCGGCGATGATCTCGTCGAGCAGCTGGCGGTAGTGCGCCGTGATGTTCTTGACGTAGGACAGGTCCTTCAAACGCCCCTCGATCTTGAACGAGCTGATGCCCGCCTGCACCAGGGCGAGCAGGTTCTCGCTCTGGTTGTTGTCCTTCATCGACAGCAGGTGCTGGTCCTCGGTGATCACTTTGCCCTTCTCGTCGACCAGTGTGTAGGGCAGGCGGCAGGCCTGCGAGCATTCGCCACGGTTGGCGCTGCGCCCGGTATGGGCCTGGCTGATGTAGCACTGGCCGGAATAGGCCACGCACAGCGCGCCATGCACGAAATATTCGAGGGACAGCGTCGTCGCCTCGGCCACCTGCCGGATTTCGTCGATGCTCATTTCACGGGCCAGAACGATCTGCGAGAAACCGACGTCTTCGAGGAATTTGGCCTTGGCCGGATTGCGGATGTCGGTTTGCGTGCTGGCGTGCAACTGGATGGGCGGCAGGTCGAGTTCGAGCAGGCCCATGTCCTGGATGATCAGCGC
>JAEUOE010000125.1 GCA_016790885.1 Dechloromonas sp.
TTGGCCGGATGGCGAGCAGACCCGCCCACGCCTCGACTACGAGGCACTCGACGTAGTGCGCATGGAATTGCCGCCCGGCTGGCGCGGCTATGGCGCGCGCGATGCCATCGATCACCCGGCCACTGCCCTCCGCCAGGCCGAAATTGAAGCCATCCGCAGCGGCCTGGGCCACGCCGACCGCCATGCCGTGCAGCAGGCGCTGATGCCCTTCCGCCATTTGCTGCCGCCGCACCTGCGCGGCCCGAATGCCCGCATCGGAGAACAAGCATGATTCCCCTGCTCCGTCGCCGGCCGCCCGCCGGCCAGCCCCGCCGCCTGACCCTCAGCATCCTGCGCTGCAACCCGGCCGACCCGGCCAGCGTGCCGCACCTGCAGGATTACGAACTCGACGAGGCGGACGGCATGACGCTGTTCATCGCCCTCAACGACATCCGGGCGCACCAGGACGGCTCGCTGCAGTTCGATTTCGTCTGCCGTGCCGGTATCTGCGGCAGTTGCGCCATGCTGATCAACGGCCGTCCCGGGCTGGCCTGCCGCACGCTGACCCGCGACCTCGGCGACCACATCACCCTCGCCCCGCTGCCCTTCTTCGAGTTGATCGGCGACCTGTCGGTGAATACCGGCAAGTGGATGCGCGGCACCAGCGAGCGACTGCAGACCTGGATCCACAGCAATACGCCGGTCGATCTCGATGCCCTGGAGGCGCGCATGGAGCCGGCCGAGGCCGAGGCCATCTACGAACTCGACCGCTGCATCGAATGCGGCTGCTGTATCGCCGGCTGCGGCACGGCACAGATGCGCGAAGGCTTCGTCGGCGCCGTCGGCCTCAACAAGATCGCCCGCTTCCGGCTCGACCCGCGCGACCAACGCAGCGACGCCGACTTCTATGAATTGATCGGCGACGACGATGGCGTGTTCGGCTGCATGTCACTGCTCGGCTGCCACGACCTGTGTCCCAAGCAACTGCCGCTGCAGACGCAGATCGCCTTCCTGCGCCGCAAGATGGCCGCCCTCGGCCTGAGTTAACAGCTACGCCTTCCTGGCCAGCCGCCTGACCGTCGCCGACATGGCGATGCTGCCCTGCGTGGCGAAGGCTTCCAGGTTGGCCTCGATGTCGTCCGGGCTGTACAGGTAATTGACCATCAGCCCGAAGGACTGGCGGAAACCCTTGGCCGACGTGTCGCCCAGGTAATTCAAGCGCTCGACACGCGCGCCGTTGCCGAGGTGGAAGCGCGACACGGGATCGGCCGGCGGCCCGCTTTCCCCACCGCCCTGCTTGGCGCTGGCCAGGTAGCGAGCAGCGAGGCGAGACAAGGGTTCGCGCAGGGCACGCACCTGTTTCTTGTCGGCCGCCCAGGCGCCGGTCGACAATGCTTCCAGCGACAGTTCGATGCCTGCCTCGCCCAGCACCGCCGGGTTCTTGCGCACCCAGGCCGCCAGGCCGGGCATCGGCGACAAGGTGGCGAAATGGGCCAGCTTGGGGAAATCCCGCTGCAGGTCGTCGATCACCCGCTTGAGCAGGAAGTTGCCGAAGGACACGCCGCGCAGGCCGACCTGGGTATTGGAAATGGAATAGAAGATCGCCGTATCCGCCTTGCGGTTGTCGAAAACCGGGGCGTGTTCGTCAAGCAGGGCCTGCACGTTGTCGGCCAGGTGATCGGTCAGCGCCACCTCGACGAAGATCAGCGGCTCGGCCGGCATGCGCGGGTGGAAGAAGGCGTAGAGGCGGCGGTCGGAATCGAGGCGATTCTTGAGGTCGGCCCAGGAACGGATTTCATGCACGGCCTCGTACTCGATCAGCTTTTCCAGCAGAGAAGCCGGCGAATGCCAGGTGATGCGCTGCAGCTCCAAAAAGCCGACATCGAACCAGGCGCTCAGGCGCGACTCCAGTTCGCGGTCGAGCACGGCCAGTTCCTTGTCCTGCTCCAGATAGCGCAACAGGTCGGCGCGCAGATCGACCAGGAACTTGACGCCCTGCGGGATGGCGTTGAACTGGGTCAGGATGCGGATGCGCGAGGAGCGCATGGCGCCGCGCAGCGCGGCTTCGGCCTTCCACTGTTCGGCCGTGCCGATGGCCTTCTGGTAGGCGGCATGGGCTTTTTCGACCTTCTTCGGGTCGGGGCCGAATTCCAGCGCGATCAGCTTCAGGAAGCGCTGGCGCCCCTCGTCGTTCAGGCGCAGATAGGTTTCCGCCAGCCGCGCCGCCCGACCGCGTGCCGACACCTCTCCCCCCAGTCCCTCGGCACACTCGCGCAACTGGCCGCGCAATTGTTCGACACCCTTGGCCGTCAGCGCGACGCGTTCGGCGTTGCCGCCCATCAGGGACCGCAGTTTATGAACCAGATTTCCTGCCACCATGACTCGCCTCCTTTCAGCCATTGTGCATCAAGAAAAGAGGCTGGAGAACCGCTCCCCGCCGCTCGATCAGAAGGAATTCGACCACACCAGCTTGACGATCGTCCGCTCCGGCGTCTCCTTGTAGCCGCGGCCGATGCCGAGATGCACCGAACCGAGCGCCGTTTCGGCCTCGCTCACCAGATACAGCGTGCGGTCGCCCTGGCCGGGGTGCAGATGCCCGGCCTTGCCCCAGTCGGTGTACAGCTCGGCGCCCCAGGCAAAATCGGCGCTCGCCTTGTGCAGCACCTTCCAGTCGATGTTGAAATCCGGCGCATGATCGCCACCGCTCCGCCCGAAACCCCAGATCAGGTGCGGGTTGGCGGTCACCCGGAAATGCTCGGCGTCGAAGCCGACAATGCCGCGAAACTCGATGCTGCGCGGGTCGGCGACATAGCGCTTGGCATTGATGTCGTACTCGGCATTGAAGCCGTAGAACAACCCGCTCGCCTGCCGCCGGATGTGCTTGAGGCGGAACATGACGGCCGAGGCGCCCCAGTCGCCGCGCTGCGAGGTATCGCTGTCGATGCCGGCACGCATGAAGGGCAGATGGATGCCCGCCTCCCAGCCCGGCGCCAGGCCGGTGGCAAATTCCGCCATCAGCGAGCTCAGGCGGTGCATCGGCCAGGTGCCATCGTCGCGCTGGCGATCGCCCTTCGGCGTGTAGTTGCCGTGCAGCGTGGCAACCAGTTCGCCGCGCTCGGCGAGGTCACCTTCATGCACCATGATTTCGGGGTCGGCATGGCTGGCTCCGGCCATGCCCAGCATGGCGCAGCCCATGATCAAACAGCGTTTCATTTTCATTTTCCGTTCATTCCGGCAACTTGTCGAAGCCCAGGCTGGCGCTCGCCGGATACCACGCCATACGGCCGGAAGCGAGCCAGAAATCGCCCAGCAAGCTCAGCGGCCCGGCAATTTCGGCTGGATGGTAGCTCATCAGGCTGATACGTTTGATCGCCAGGCGCAGCGCTCCTGGCCCGGAGAAAGCCAGCAGCCGCTCGACCACCGGCCCGGCCGGCCAGGCCACGGCGTAGAGGCCGACCGTGCAATGCGGCACATAATTGCCCAGCAAGCGATTGCCGCTGCCATCCGCCAGACATTGGCGGATGGTCGCCAAGCTGGCGTCAGCACCGCGCGCATCAAGATAGGGAGCCGAGATGAAACTGCTCAGGCCACCGATCTCGATGGCAAATTCGGCCAGCCCCGCTGCGCGCAAACGCTGCACACGATCGTTGAGCCAGGCGACCGAGAACTCGTCGGCATCGCCCGGCGAGGCGGCCGGAAAGCCGCACAGGTCGAGGGTTACATGCGGCTGGCGCCGATAATCGTCGAGCAGCAGGCCCGACAGATGGCATTCGGCCCGCGACAACGCCTGCCGCAATTCGGGCGTATCGACATCCAGCGCCCAGAAAACATAAGGCGAGCGACCGCGATGCCATTCGACGAAATCCCGTCGCTCGCTCGCCATCGTCGTGTTCGCTGAAGCCAGTTCCATGAATGCCGGAGATGAAAAAACCGTAAGGGTACCGCGCCACCAGCCCGCAAGGACAGGCGGCCTATTGATGCAGCGCAATTGATGCAGTGTATTGACACCGCGCCGCGCACTGCCGATAGTCGGCCATTCGGGCCACGCCGCAGACAAGCCGGGCGGGCCGATTTCGTCACTCATGGAGAACAAACTTGAAACTCTGGCAAACGATCGCCTTCGGCATCCTCGCAGCAACCGTCACCGGCGCCCAGGCTGGCGCCCCCGAAAAGACCGCCTCCGGCCTGGTTTATGAATCCCTGAAGGACGGCAGCGGCGCGCAAGCCACACCGCAAGCCACGGTTCAGGTTCACTACCGGGGTACGCTGGTCGACGGCCGCGAATTCGACAGTTCCTACAAGCGCGGCGAACCGGCCACCTTCCCGCTCAACCGCGTGATCCCGTGCTGGACCGAAGGTGTTGCCAAAATGCGCGAAGGCGGCAAGGCCAAGCTGACCTGCCCGCCGGAAATCGCCTACGGTTCGCGCGGTGCCGGCTCGGCCGTGCCCCCCAACGCCACGCTGACCTTCGAAGTCGAACTGCTCAAGGTCGTGCGCTAAGCACGAGCACACCGAAAAGGCCTGCGCATGAACATCGAACCCATCCTGCTGACCACCGTCAGGGTACAGACCTACCAGGGAGGGCGGCATCTGACGAATGCGACAGGCTTTTTCTTCGAGCGCGACGAGCGGCTTTTCCTGGTCAGCAGCCTGCATGTCTTCATCGACCCGCTGAACGACCACCATCCCGACCGCCTGGAAATCGAACTGCATATCGGGGAAGAGCATTTGTCCAGATCCGTCTTTTTCTCCATTCCGCTGTTCGCGAACGGTTTGAGCATCTGGCACACCTGCAGCGACAGTGGCGGCGATGTCGACGTAGCGGTCATTGAAATCAACCGGGCGGCCTTGCCCGGCGATACGGTCTATCGGGCATTCTCGCCGGCGCACCTGCCGCAACCGGAGGCAGCCATCGAGGTCGGCGATTCGCTGCTCGTCGTCGGCTTCCCGCTTGGCTTTCAGGACTGCCTCCACCACCTGCCAGTCGTCCGCCAGGCCGCCATCGCCTCGTCATTTGGCCTGCGCTTCCAGGGGCAAGGCTACTTCCTGACCGATGCGCGAACGCATCGCGGCACCAGCGGCGCACCGGTCGTCATGCGCGCGGCAAAGGAAGCGTCATCGCCCGGCGAGCTGCCCTGGCTGCTCCTCGGCGTACATTCCGCCCGCCTCGATGTCGGCACACGCGATCTCGTCCTCGACGAAGCGCTGGGCCTGAACTGCGCGTGGTACACCGATGTGCTGATGGCCCTGACAGCCTGCCCTACGCGATAGGAATGAGGAAATTCACCGTCCTTTTGCCGGATCGTGGAACGGCGCATTCCACCAACAAAATAGATCAAATTCATCAATAACGCCAATAAAATGGAATAATTGCTGTTTTTGCTTTCCTCGTTGACCGGAAGAGTCTACAGTGTGAGATGTGGTCGATGTATCAATGACCGTCTCTCTGTCAGTACGAGGTAAAGCCAATGCCCACCCCCATCAATTCGAGCAGCGCCAACCAGGAAGCCTACCGGGCGCAAGTTGCCAGCAGCCGCAGTGAAAAGCAGTTGGCCAGCATGACCAACAGCCTGAAAGCCACGGAAAAGATGGCCACGGCCATGGGTCTCGATACCGCCGGTATCCAGAACACCCTGAAGACGGTTTCGGCGAGCCAGGAACCGGCCGGTTCGTCGACCAAAGTCAGCCTGAGCGCTGACGCTGTCGCCAAATCGCAAGCCGAGCGCCCGGCGCAAGCTGCATCGCCGACCGCAACATCCCGTGCTGAAAAGCGCCAGTTCCAGTCGATTGACGAAGCACTGGCTTACGGCGCCAGCCAGGCGGCAGAACAGGCCGGCAACCGCAGCCCGGCAAAGACTGGCAGCACCGCTGAAACAGCTGCAGCCAACACGCAAAACGAAGCCGCCGCCGCTAATCGCCAGGATAAAAAGGCCTTCGCGTCGGTCGACGAAGCGATTGCCTACGGCACCCAGCGCGCCCTCGCCCAATACGCGAAACAGCAAAGCGCAATCAGCGGCTGACAGCGCGCACGTCAACATGCCGCACAGGGTAGCCCCCACAGCAAGGGGCACCCTGTTGCGCTCAAACAAGCTCCCTTGACTCCCGCCGCAACAACAGCGGCATGATGTTGTCGGCGAGCAGCAAACCAACGGCCAGTACGGCGCCGGTGGTCAGCATGTCGGTCATCAGGTTGATGCCGACGACGCTTTCCTGCTGCATCAAGGCATGCAGGCCACGAAACCCGAGGCTGCCCGGCACCAGCGTGATCAAGCCGGGGGTTTCGACCAGCACAGCCGGGCGGCCGCTCAGCCATTGATAGAGATGCCCGGCCACACCAACGGCCAGGGCGCCGCTGAAGGCCCCGACGACGTTGCCGAGCACCGCGCTGGTCAGGGAATAAGCAGCCCAGGCCAGCAGGCATGCGCCAATCGAAACCGGCAGTGACGACAGGGGAGCCTGCAATACGGCCAGCAGGGATACGCCAAGGATGGCCACGGCCGGCCAGATCACCCAGGCCGGCAACGGCGTCACGCTCCCTGGCACCGCCAGCGGCCAGACGGCCTGGCTCAAGGCCGTGCCAATGGCCAGCCCCGCCCCCATCAGGAACAGCAAGATGACGGCGCCGGTCAGGCGCCCGGTGCCGGCCAGGTAGTTTTGCGTTGCCAGTTCCGACATCGCCACGGTGAGGGTAAAGCCGGGCAGCAACAGCACCACCCCGGCGACCGCCGAAATGAAGGGCGATTGCTGCGGCAGGAGATGCGCCAGCCCCTGCGCCAGTATCGCTGCCGCCGCACAGAGAATCACCGGCACTGCCGGCCCGAGGCGGGGAAAGCCGGCCAGGCGCTGGCTGGCCGCGGTAAACAGGAGGCCGATCAGGCCGCCGCACAGCATTTCCACCCAGCCGCCGCGCAACAGCAAGGCGACCGACGCCGACAACAGCAAGCCCATCGCCGCATAACGCCAACCGCTCCACGCCACCGGTTGCGCCATGATCGCTGCCAGGCGCTCGGCATAGGCAGGCAAGGCGGCCAGGTCGGAAATTTCCCGGCATAGCGTTTGCAGTTCAATCAGGCGCGCCATGTTGTAGTCGTAAGGCGGCAGCCGCAGCATTTCAGTCCGCCGCACGCCGGAAGGCGCCACCACCGTCAGGGCAAGAAAGGTCAGCACGGCAAACCCCTCGACCTTGACGCCGAAGCGCTGGCCAACCGCCGACAGCACACGCTCCACGGCCTGTGCCGGTGCCCCGCTCAAGTGCAGGGCCAAGCCGAGATTGCGAAGAAAAAGCGCCAGTTGCGCCACGGACTGTTCATTCATGGGGATCAATCAGGATAGCGGGGCGACGTGCGCCGCAAAAATTTCAACAGCGATAGGGTAAGCGCAATCGCCCTGATTTCAACAGTCGACAGTGCGCATCGCGGCCCACGAATGCAGGAAGCGGAGGCATTCCAGCCGATAATGCGGCTTGCCTCCGTTCATCCACTCCTGCCATGCTCGCCAATCTGACCGGTTTCCTGATTCAACTGGGCATCACCGCCCTTTCCTTGTGGGTCGCCAGCCTCGTCTTCAACGGCATTCGCTTCGCCAGCACATCGAGCCTGATCGTCTCGGCGCTGCTCCTCGGCTTTGCCAATGCGGTGCTCTGGCCCTTGCTGGTGTTGCTGACCCTGCCGCTGACTTTGCTGACCCTGGGTTTCTTCCTGCTCGTCATCAACGCGCTGCTGTTGCTGCTGGTGGCGAAGCTGGTCGGCGGCTTCACGGTTTCAGGTTTCTGGACAGCCCTCTTCGCCAGCCTCTTCGTTTCGGTTTTCAGCCTGTTCCTCAATTCCCTGATGCCGGATGCCGAAATGGCCGTCTATCGCCTGCCACCAGCCGGCCGCACCATCTCGATGTAGCGATGCCGCCATGGGCTGGCGGAATTTGCATGTTGGCTGGCCATCCGCACAATTGGCGCGGCGCAGCGCCTGGCCTAGGATTCAGGTTCGACAATAAAGGAGAGAACATGCAGGCCTTTCAGGATTACTACCCGGAGACCCTCGCCCATTGCTACGGTTGCGGCCGCAACAACGACCAGGGGCACCAGATCAAGACATTCTGGGACGGCGACGAAACCGTCACCCGCTTTCAGCCGCGCCCCGAGCACACGGCCATTCCCGGCTTCGTCTATGGCGGCCTGCTCGCCTCGCTGATCGACTGCCACGGCACCGGAACGGCCGCCGCTGCCATGTACCGCGCCGAAAACCGGGAAATGGACAGCCTGCCGGCCTTCCGCTTCGTCACCGGCTCGCTGCAGGTGAGTTACCTGAAGCCGACGCCGCTCGGCCCGGAACTGGAAATTCGCGGTCGGGTCAAGGAAATCAAGGGCCGCAAGGTGGTGGTCGAGGCTTCTGTCTATGCCGAGGGCGTGGAAACGGCGCGCGGCGAAGTCGTGGCCCT
>JAEUOE010000140.1 GCA_016790885.1 Dechloromonas sp.
ACGGCCGACCGGCACAGTCAGCGTACCGGTCACGGCAGCGGGCGTCAGCTCACGCTCGGAGATTTCGCGATCGTTCGGTACCACCTTGGCCCACGGATTGGCCTTGGCCAGCATGTCGCTGATCTCATCCAGCGGGACGTCCTTCTTCAGCTTGATGGTCAGCGCCTGGCTGTGGCAGCGCATGGCACCGATGCGGACGCACAAACCGTCAATGGGAATCGAACCCGCCGAGCGGAAAGCCGGCTTGCCCAGAATCTTGTTGCACTCGGCACCACCCTTCCACTCTTCCTTGGACTGGCCATTTTCATAAGGTACGTCGATCCAGGGGATCAGCGAACCCGCCAGCGGGGTGTTGCGGAAGTTCTTCTTCGGGAAGGCATCAGAACGGATCGTCTCGGCCACCTTGCGGTCGATATCGAGGATGGCCGAGGCGGGGTCAGCCAGCAAACCCTTGACGGAGTCGTGAATAACGCCCATCTGCGAGATCAACTCGCGCATATTCTGGGCGCCGGCGCCGGAGGCGGCCTGGTAGGTCATCGACGTCGCCCATTCGACCAGATCGTTCTGGAACAGGCCACCCAAGCCCATCAGCATCAGGGAAACGGTGCAGTTGCCGCCGATCCAGTTCTTGCCGCCATTGGCCAGCGAGTCCTTGATCACGTTCATATTGACCGGATCAAGGATGATCACCGCATCATTGGCCATGCGCAGCGACGAGGCGGCATCGATCCAGTGGCCATTCCAACCGGCAGCGCGCAGCTTGGGGAAGACTTCCTTGGTGTAGTCGCCACCTTGGCAGGTGATGATGATTTCGCAAGCCTTCAGCGCTTCGATATTGGAGGCATCCTGCAGTGGCAGCGACGCTTCCTTGCCACCAAAAGCCGGGGCCTTGCCACCAGCCGCCGAGGTAGAGAAATACACCGGATCGATGTAGGCGAAATCACCCTCTTCGACCATGCGCTGCATCAGCACGGAACCCACCATGCCACGCCAACCGACCAGACCAACCTTCTTCATGACTTTTCTCCCATTCAATCCTGTATTAACGCACGAACGCCACGATCCGCTTACAGCAGCGCGGCGAGAACAGCATCGCCCATTTCCTTCGTGCCGACCTTGTTGGTCCCGCGCTCGTAAATGTCCCCGGTACGATAACCTTGGGCCAGCACCTTCTTGACTGCATTTTCGATACGAACAGCCTGCTCTTCGAGGCCGAAGGTGTAGCGCAGCATCATTGCGGCCGACAGAATGGTGGCCAACGGGTTGGCCACGCCCTTGCCGGCAATGTCCGGCGCCGAACCGTGCGACGGCTCGTAGAGGCCCTTGTTCTTGTCGTCCAGCGAGGCCGACGGCAGCATGCCGATGGAACCAGTGAGCATTGAAGCTTCATCGGACAGGATGTCACCGAACATGTTGCCGGTGACCATCACGTCGAACTGCTTCGGCGCCTTGACGAGTTGCATTGCGGCATTGTCGACCAGCATGTGGCTCAGTTCGACATCCGGGTAGTCGTGGGCGATCTCGATCATCACATCGCGCCAGAGTTGGGTGCATTCGAGCACGTTCATCTTGTCGACCGAGCACAGCTTCTTGTTGCGCTTCTGCGCAGCCTGGAATGCAACGTGGCCAATACGGCGGATTTCCGACTCGCTGTAGACCATGGTATTGAAGCCGACGCGCTCGCCATTTTCCTCGCGCACACCACGCGGCTGGCCGAAGTAGATATCGCCGGTCAACTCACGGACGATCAGGATGTCGAGGCCGGCAACAACCTCCGGCTTCAATGTCGAGGCATTGGCCAGTTCCGGGTAGAGAATAGCCGGGCGCAGGTTGGCGAACAGGTTCAGATCCTTGCGGATGCCGAGCAGGCCGCGCTCCGGGCGTTTTTCACGCGGCAGGCTGTCCCACTGCGGCCCACCGACCGCACCGAGCAAAACGGCATCGGCTTCGCGGGCCAGTTTTTGCGTCGCTTCCGGATAGGGGTTGCCGGTCACATCCACCGCCCCCCCGCCCAGCAAGGCCTCTTCCATTTCGAACTTGAGATCGAGCGCCTTCAGAACACGCACCGCTTCAGCAGTAATTTCGGGACCGATGCCGTCACCCGGCAGGACACAAATCTTCATGGTTTTTCCTCAATCAGGAGAACAGCCACGGCTGTTCGACACGGCGCTTGGCCTCGAATTCCTTGATCTTTTCGGCGTGACGCAAGGTCAGGCCGATATCGTCCCAGCCATTCAGCAAACATTCCTTACGGAAAGCGTCGATCTGGAATGGGATGGCATGGCCATCCGGACGGACCACGACCTGACCAGGCAGATCGACAACAAGTTTGTAGCCCGGCGCAGCCTCAACCAGCTGAACCAATGCTTCGATTTCAGCGGCCGGCAACACGATGGGCAAAATGCCGTTCTTGAAGCAGTTATTGAAGAAAATATCGGCGAAAGACTCAGCAATGATGGCCTTGAAGCCAAAATCGAGCAGTGCCCACGGGGCATGTTCACGCGAACTGCCGCAACCGAAGTTGGCGCGAGTCAGCAACACTTCTGCCCCCTGGTAGCGCGGCTGGTTAAGGACGAAATTGGGATTCTTCGGACGCAGCGAGCAATCCTGCCCGGGTTGGCCGACATCCATGTAACGCCACTCGTCGAAAGCATTCGGGCCGAACCCGGAACGCTTGATCGACTTCAGGAACTGCTTGGGAATGATCGCGTCGGTATCGACGTTGCTACGATCGAGCGGAGCGACCAGACCTTCCAGACGAACGAATTTTTCCATTAATCCACCACCTTCTGTACGGCCTCGCCACTCTTCTTGAGGGCGCCACCGACCACTTCACCAGTTTTGTTCAGCGCACCACCCACCGCCTCGCCGCCCTTCTGCAGGGCCTCGCCAGTTTTTTCGGCACCGATTGCAACATCCTTCTTGACCCCTTGCGCCGTGTTGCAGCCGACGACTAAAACCGTCATCGCTACCAGCAGGGCAAAACGTGCGTCAGCCATTGCTTAGAGAACGTCGCGCACATCGGCAAAACGCCCGGCGATCGCAGCCGCCGCAGCCATTGCCGGACTGACCAGATGGGTGCGCCCGCCAGGGCCCTGACGACCTTCGAAATTGCGATTCGACGTCGAGGCGCAACGCTCGCCTGGCTCCAGACGGTCGGCATTCATGGCCAGACACATCGAACATCCCGGCTCGCGCCACTCGAAACCAGCAGCCACAAAAACCTTGTCCAGCCCCTCGGCTTCCGCCTGACGCTTGACCAAGCCAGAGCCCGGCACGGCCAGCGCCAATTTGACATTGGCCGCTACATGGCGTCCCTTGAGCACCGACGCAGCCTCGCGCAAATCCTCGATACGCGAATTGGTACAGGAGCCAATGAACACCTTGTCGATAGCAATCTGACTGATCGGCGTGTTCGGGTTCAAGCCCATGTAGTGCAGGGCGCGCTCCATGCCTTCACGCTTGACCGGATCGGCTTCCCTGGCCGGATCAGGCACAACGGCATCAACCGGAACGACCATCTCGGGCGAAGTACCCCACGTCACCTGCGGGCGGATGTCCTCGGCCTTCAGGGTTACGACGCGGTCGAACTGCGCTCCGGCGTCGGAATGCAGGGTGCGCCAGTAGGCAACGGCCCGATCCCAGGTTTCGCCAGTCGGCGAGAAAGGGCGGCCCTTGAGGTAATCAATGGTCGTGTCATCCACCGCCACAAAACCCAGGCGAGCACCACCTTCGATAGCCATGTTGCACAAGGTCATGCGGCCTTCCATGCTCAGGCTGCGAATGGCGCTGCCACCGAATTCAACGGCATAGCCCGTACCACCCGCGGTGCCAATCGTCCCGATGATGGCCAGTGCCACATCCTTGGCTGTCACGCCCTTGCCGAGCTTGCCTTCGACGGCAATCAACATGGTCCTGGATTTCTTCTGAAGCAGACACTGGGTAGCCAGCACGTGCTCCACTTCGGAAGTTCCAATGCCATGCGCCATGCAGGCAAAGGCGCCATGCGTGGAAGTATGCGAGTCACCACAGACGACCGTCATGCCAGGCAGCGTCGCGCCATTTTCCGGACCGACGACATGCAGAATGCCCATGCGCGGATCCTTGAACGGAAAGTAAGCCAGCGCACCGACCTCGCGAATATTGGCATCCAGCGTCTCGACCTGCTGGCGGGAAATCGGATCCTTGATTCCCTCGTCCCAGTGATCGGTTGGCGTGTTGTGGTCCGGCGTCGAGACGATGGACGATACGCGCCACGGCTTGCGGCCAGCCAGCTTGAGGCCTTCGAAAGCCTGCGGGCTGGTCACTTCGTGCACAAGATGACGATCGATATAGAGAAGAGCCGTGCCATCCGCTTCCTGATGGACGACGTGGTTCTCCCAGAGCTTGTCGTAGAGGGTCTTCGCCATGGAACCTAAAGTGAGCCGTAAAACGCTGAATTATTGCACAGGATCGCCACTTTTTTCCCTGCCCGGAGCAAGCTTGCCAGCGTCATCCGGAACCCACAGCCAGATCAGCAGCAGGCCAATCAGCGCAAAGCCAGCCCCTTGCGAGAAGGTCCAACCGGAACCCAGCCAATCCCAAGTCCATCCGCTGATCAAGGCCCCCAGCAAGCCTCCGGCCCCAAAGGACAGGCTGGAATACAAGGCCTGGCCCCGCCCCTGAGTCTTGCCGGGAAACCACTGGTTCACCGCCGCAATTGCCGAGGCGTGATACGCCCCGAAAGTCAGGCCGTGCAGGAGTTGTACGAAAATCATGATGGCAGTCGACTCAACACCCCACCCCATCAAGAGAAAGCGCACGACAGCCGCCGCAAAACAAGCCAGCAATATGACTCGCAACGAGAACCGCTTGGCGAGGCGCGCCATGAACATGAAGACCACGATTTCTGCGACCACCCCGAGCGACCACAACAGACCAACCTCGGTCTTGGCGTAAGCATGAGCCGCAAGATGGATCGAGTAGAAAACGTAAAAGGCACCATGAGCGGCAGACATGGCAAAACATGCCGCCATCAGGGCCTTCACTTTCGACTGACGCAATATATCGCCAATCGGCACGTCCTCGTGAGCGTGCGCCAAGGGCACCGCCTCAGGCAGAGTCAGGGCGTAGAGCAGAATACCCAGCAAGATCGTCCAGCACACCCACAACACACCAACCGGAGGAGCAATATCGAGCAACGCCCCCGTCGCCATGACTGCCACGATGAAACCGATCGATCCCCACAGCCGAATACGGCTATAGCGCCCGCGCTCCTCACGCAAATGATCGAAAGTCAGTGTCTCGACCAGCGGTAGTGCTGCACTCCAGAAAAAGGCAAGCACCGCCATTGTCAGCAACATGCCAGGCAGCTTATCGAGCCAGAAAAAGGCGGTAAAACCAGCCAGACCGGCAGCACCGGCCAGGCGGACGATGAGCAAGCGCCGACCAAAATGATCGGCCAACCAGCCCCACAGGTTCGGGCCGAACAGGCGCATCAACTGCATCTGCGACATCAGCAAACCGATGTCCCAGGCAGAGAAATTCAGCGATTGGAGATAGAGCCCGAAATAGGGCGAAAATGCCCCAATGAAGGCGAAATAGAAAAAGTAATATCCCGAGAGGCGCCAGTAGGGCAGAGGGTGCATCCGGCAATTTTACCGGATGCTCTCCCGGGTCAGGCAGGCACTCTTACTTGGCAGCCTGCTGGCCGGCGCGGTAGGCCAGCAGCATGTGATACAGCTCATCCTTCAGCTTGACGCGCTGCTTCTTCATATCTTCGATAGTGAAGTCGGCCACCGGCATATCGTGTTCTTCAAGGTCTTCGACCCTACCGGTCAGGCGGTTGTAGCTGGCGTACAACTTGGCGAAATGGGCATTACCGGCCTTCAGCACGTTGATGGCATCGGTGAACTCCGGCAACTCTTGATGGAGGTCATGATGTTCGACTTGCATATTATTCTCCCTGATACAAACTCCGCCCAGATGGCGGAAAAAGCTAAAGATTCTACGCGAATTTGCTGGCGATGCGCGGGGTATGGCACACCACATCAGCACACTGGGCACGGTGACGCAAGGCATGATCCATCAAGACCAGGGCCAGCATGGCTTCAGCGATGGGCGTGGCACGAATGCCAACACAAGGGTCATGCCGCCCCTGTGTTGCCACCTCGCAGGCATTTCCCTGACTATCAACAGAACGCCGGGGCTGAGCGATGGACGACGTGGGCTTGATCGCCATATTCACAACGATGTCCTGCCCGGTCGAAATTCCGCCCAGCACCCCGCCTGCATGATTGCTGGCGAATCCCTGCGGGGTCATCTCATCGCCATGCTCGCTGCCTCGTTGGGCAACCGAAGCAAAACCGGCACCAATCTCGACCCCCTTGACGGCATTGATTCCCATCATCGCGTAGGCAATCTCGGCATCCAGACGGTCATAAACCGGCTCCCCCCAACCCGGGGGAACTCCGGCCGCCCTAACCGTAATTTTCGCACCGACGGAATCCAGCGACTTGCGCAGGTTATCCATGTAGGTTTCCAATTCAGGAACAATGCCTGAGTTGGGCGCAAAAAAGGCATTGCCATCGATCTCACTGTCAGAAACGAAGGGAATGTCAATCGGCCCCAGAGCACTCATCCACCCCCGGATCACCACACCATAGCGCTCCTTGAGCCATTTACGGGCAATCGCCCCGGCCGCTACACGAACCGCTGTTTCGCGTGCCGAGGAACGACCTCCGCCACGATGATCGCGAAATCCGTATTTTTGCGTATAGGCGTAGTCCGCATGCCCGGGGCGGAAGGTTTCAGCAATATTGCCGTAATCCTTGCTCCGCTGATCCTGATTGCGTATGAGCAATCCAATCGGTGTGCCTGTCGTTTTTCCTTCAAAGACACCGGACAGTATTTCGACGGTGTCGGGTTCCCGACGTTGCGTCACATGACGTGATGTACCAGGCTTTCGCCGATCCAACTCCGCCTGAATATCGGCCTCGCAAATTGCCAGCCCGGGCGGGCAACCATCAACCACACA
>JAEUOE010000153.1 GCA_016790885.1 Dechloromonas sp.
CAATTTCGCCAACTACCGCTACGACGAGGCGAGCGGCCGGCTGGTGCTGCTCGACTTCGGCGCCACGCGGCATTTCTCGGCGGGCTGCATTGAAGCCTACAGCCGCCTGCTGCGGGCCGGGCAGTGCGGCGATCTTGAAAACCTGTCGGCGGCGGCCATCGAAATCGGCTATTTCCAGGCCGATATCGCGCCGGACCACCAGCGCCAGGTGCTGGATATTTTTCAGACAGCCTGCGAGCCGCTGCGCCATGAAGGCCCCTACGATTTCGGCAGCTCGACCCTGGCCACGCGCATCCGCGATGTCGGCCTGCGCCTCGGGCGGGATCGCACCTTCTGGCACACGCCACCCGTGGACGCCCTGTTCCTGCACCGCAAGATCGGCGGCCTCTACCTGCTGGCAGCGCGGCTCAAGGCACGGGTCGATATTCGCGCCATCTTCCTGCGCTATGTCGTGTCGCCTGCCGCCGTGCCCGGAGAAGAAAAATCATGAACAGAATCAGTCTGCTTGCAATGCTGCTGCTCGCCTTGGTGCAGGGCTGTGCCAGCCGGGGTTTTCCGGAGATTGCCGAAAGCGGTGTCGACCCTCAGGCCGAGGCCTTGTTGCTGCGCTCGGCCGAACGCCATGGTCTTGCCGCCTGGCAGAAAGTGCAGGATGTCAGCGTGGCCTACAGCGGCGAGTGGGGCTGGCTGGTGCCCCGACTGCAGCCGGAACTGATCGACGCCGGTTATCGCCAGAAATCCGAAGAGCGGCTGATCCTCGGCAAGGACTGGCTGCTTGGGCAGCAGCACCAGGGGCCGCAGGGCAGCAAGCAGGTCGTGCGTGCGGCGGAGTCGGTCAGCGTCGCCTACAACGGCGAGCCCAGCGCTGACCGGACGGCGGCGGCTGCCGCTGCGCTGGTCGCCGACGGCTACCGCCTGTTCCTGAGCGGCCCGTTCTATTTCCTCGGCGGCAATGCGGTGCTGGCCCTGGCCGGCAGCGAAACGGTCGATGGCCGGCTGTGCGACCGGATTGTCGCGGTGCGCCGTCCCGGGCTGGGGCTTTCCGCCGAGGACCGCTTCATGCTGTGGCTGGATCGCACCGACGGTCGCCTGCGCCGGGTGCGCTTCACCCTGGAAGGATTGGCGTCGACCCAGGGGGCGGTTGCCGAGGTGGATTTCGTCGGGCACCGCCAAATCGACGGTGTGCTGTGGCCGGTGCGCTTCATCGAACGGCTGAAAAAACCGATTCCCGATTTGCACGTGCATGACTGGCAGCTGGTCGGGCTCGATCTGAACCGCGGATTGAGCCCGAGCGAGATCGGTGCCACCGGGTTTTCCGGCAAGGCTGCCGCCCCGGCGCAGCCCTTGCCCTGACCTCTGGGCGGGGGATGTCCCCGGTCAGGCGCCCAGAGTGACCATCAACTCCCCTTGCGCGTTGTGCGGCTTGCTGCGCGTCGAGCGGCGGCGCTGGTAGACGCCCTGGCTGTTCATTTCCCAACCCTGCTGGTTGTCGGCCAGGTAGAACTTGAGGCCTTCGGTGACGACGCGTTTCTTCAGCTTGGGGTCGAGGATGGGGAAGGCGAGCTCGATACGTTTGAAGAAGTTGCGCTCCATCCAGTCGGCTGAAGACAGATAGACCGTTTCCTTGCCGCCGGCCAGGAAATAGAAGATGCGGTGGTGTTCGAGGAAGCGGCCGATGATGGAGCGGACGCGGATGTTTTCCGACAGCCCCGGCACCCCGGGGCGCAACATGCAGACGCCGCGCACGATGAGGTCGATGTCAACGCCGGCCTGCGAGGCCTGATACAAGGCGTCGATCACTTCCGGTTCGACCAGCGAGTTCATCTTGGCGACGATGCGTGCCTTGCCGCCGCTGCGGGCGATCTCGGCTTCCCCCTGAATGCCGGCGACGACATTCGGGTGCAGCGTGAACGGCGCCTGCCACAGGTGCTTCAGGGTGCGCGCCTGGCCGAGGCCGGTGAGCTGCTTGAACACTTCGCTGACATCGCGCGTCACCTCGTCGTTGGCCGTCATCAGGCCGAAATCGGTGTACAGGCGGGCGGTGCGCGGGTGGTAGTTGCCGGTGCCGAGGTGGGCGTAGCGCTTGAGGCCGCCTTCCTCGCGGCGCACGATGAGCAGGGCCTTGGCGTGGGTCTTGTAGCCGACGACGCCGTAGACGACATGGGCGCCGACCTGTTCCAGCTTGGTCGCCCAGCCGATGTTGGCTTCCTCGTCGAAACGAGCCATCAGTTCGACGACGACGGTAACTTCCTTGCCGTTCTGCGCGGCGCGGATCAGCGATTCCATCAGCACCGAGTCGGTGCCAGTGCGGTACACCGTCATCTTGATCGCGACGACGGCCGGGTCGGTCGCCGCCTGGCTGAGGAACTCGATGACCGGTGCGAAGGATTGGTAGGGATGGTGGAGCAGGATGTCGTTTTTGCGGATGCTGTCGAAAATGTTGGCGCCCTTGGCCAGCGGCTTGGGGGTGCCGGGCGCGAAGGGGCGGAATTTCATGTCCGGGCGATCCACCCAGTCCGGCACCTGCATCAACCGCACCAGGTTAACCGGGCCGTTCACCCGGTAGAGGTCGACCGGCTTCAGTTCGAACTGGGCGAGCAGGAATTCGGTCATCGCCTCCGAGCAGTTGTTGGCCACTTCCAGGCGCACGGCATTGCCGAAGTGGCGCTGCGGCAGCTCGCCCTGCAGCTTGGTGCGCAGGTTGGTGACTTCTTCCTCGTCGACGAACAGGTCGGAGTTGCGGGTGGCGCGGAACTGGTAGCAGCCGAGCACCGTCATGCCGGTGAACAGTTCGCCGACGAACTCATGCAGGATGGACGACAGGAAGACGAAGCCGTATTCGCAGCCGGCCAGTTCCTCCGGCAGGCGGATGACGCGCGGCAGCACGCGCGGTGCCTGGACGATGGCGGCATTGGAGCTGCGGCCGAAGGCGTCCTTGCCTTCCAGTTCGATGGCGAAGTTCAGGCTCTTGTTGAGCACGCGCGGGAAGGGGTGCGACGGGTCGAGCCCGATCGGCGTCAGCACCGGCACCATCTCGCGGTGGAAGTATTCGCGGATCCATTCGCGCTGCGCCTCGTTCCAGCCCGAGCGGCGCAGGAAGCGGATGCCCTGTTCGGCCAGCGCCGGCAGGATCACTTCATTCAGTTGCTGGTATTGCTCGGCGACGATGGCGTGCGCCTCGGCCGACACCAGGCGGAAGGCCTCCTGGGCCGTCTTGCCGTCGGTGGTGACGACCGGCGTGTTGGCGCGAATCTGTTCCTTGAGGCCGGAAACGCGGATTTCGAAAAATTCGTCGAGGTTGCTGGAAACGATGCACAGGAAGCGCAAGCGTTCGAGCAGCGGCATGCGCTCGTCTGCGGCCTGGGCGAGCACCCGGCGGTTGAAAGCCAGCAGGCCGAGTTCGCGGTTCAGGTAATTCTCGGTCGGAAAGCGGGGTTTCAGCAGGTTGTGCGTCATCTTGCAAGCTCCATGTGATCCTTGAAGTATAGGCCTCAAGCCCATCATTTTGTTGCACTAATGTTGCAGTCTGATGACGCGAATGCTGTTCGTTTCTCATTGTCCGGTCATGCATTTGTAACATCGGCCGGCTAGTGTCCCGGCCACCGAATCGTGATGGTGGAATGAATGTGCATTGGCTTGGCGATGTAGCCGGAAAAGTCCTGACCATGGCGCTCCTGGTGCTCCTGCTCGGCGCCTGCTCGCCGCGCCAGATGATCGTCGGCAGCCTGGCCGACGAACTGGCCGGGCAGGCGCAGGGCAGCGAGAGCGATCTCGAATTGCTGCGCGATGCGGCGCCCTTCCACCTGAAGCTGTCCGAATCGATTCTCAGCCGGCAGCCCGGCCACCAGGCTTTGGCCGAATCCGTTGCTGCCGGCTTCACGCAGTACGCCTACGCCTTCGTTGCCTTCGAGGCGGAGCAGGTCGAATCCCGCGATGCCAAAGCGGCGGAAAGGCTGCGCCAGCGTGCCGCCAAACTCTACGCCCGGGCCCATCTCCACGCCATGCGGGCGCTCGAACTGGCCGAGCCGGGCTTCGCCGCCCGGCTGGCATCGACCCAGCCGGCCGAATGGCCACGCTTGCGGGCGGAGCAGGCCGGGCTGGCCTACTGGGCCGCTGCCTCCTGGGGCGGCTGGATTTCGCTGAGCAAAGACGATCCCGATGTGGTGGCTGACCTGCCGCTCGCCGTGCGCCTGGCGCACCTGGCCTGGGTGGCCGATCCGGCCTGGGGGCAGGGCAGCCTGACCGGCCTGCTCGGCACTTTCGAGGCGGCACGGCCGGGTGGCAGCCAGCAAAAGGCCTTGGCCTATTTCGACCAGGCTATCGCCCAATCCGCTGGCCGCAGCGCCGGCGCCTGGCTCGCCAAGGCCGAGGGCCATGCCCAGCCGGCCGGCGACAAGGAGCTGTTCGCCAGCCTGCTGCGTCAGGCGCTGGCCATCAAGGATGAAGCGGGCAGCCCGCTGACCACGCAGAACGAAGTGATGCGCCGCCGCGCGCTGTGGCTGCAGGAAAAAATCGACGACCTGTTCTGAGTCGCGCCAACCATGGAGAGAAGCATGAAAACATTGGGTAAATGGGCGGCGCTGCTGCTGGCTGGCGTGCTGGCCACATCGGCGCTGGCCGCCGACAAGCAATTGCGCATCGGCACGCTGGCCACCAAGAATTCGCTGTACCACCGCCAGTTGATGGAACTGGGCGAGGCGTGGCGGACGGCGCAGGGCGGCAATGCCAAGTACTTGGTTTATCCCGACGGCAGCCAGGGCGGAGAAACCGACATGGTGCGCCGTATGCGCATCGGCCAGTTGCAGGGCGGGCTGCTGTCGGTGGTCGGCCTGCGCGAGATCGAGCCGTCGATTGCCGCCTTGCAGAACATGCCGCTGATGTTCAAAAGTTGGGAAGAGGTGGATTACGTGCGCGAGAAGATGCGCCCGGCCATGGAGAAGAAGTTCCTCGACAAGGGCTTCGTCGTGCTCGCCTGGGGCGATGCCGGTTGGGTGCGCTTCTTCTCAAAGGAGCCGGCCGTGCGCCCGGACGATTTCAAGAAGATGAAGTTCTTCGCCTGGGGCAGCGAGATCGAGCAGCAGGAGATCATGAAGCGCCTCGGCTATACCCCGTTGCCGCTGGAGACCGGCGACATCCTGCCCTCGATCCAGACCGGCATGATCAACGCCGTGCCGTCCACGCCGTATTTCGCGCTGGCGACGCAGATCTACACCACCGCCAGCAACATGCTGGAACTGAACTGGGCGCCCATCGTCGGCGCGCTGATCATCACCAAAAAGGCCTGGGACGAGCTGACGCCGGAAGGTCAAGCCGCCGTGCGCGAGGCCGGTGCCAAGGCGGGCGTGCAGCTGCGTGCCAAGGCGCGGCAGGAGGTGGACGATGCGGTCGACGCGATGAAGAAGCGCGGCCTCAAGGTCAACAAGCCGAACGCCGAGCAGATGCAGGAGTGGAATACGCTGGCCGATAACCTCTACCCGCGGGTGCGCGGCAAGATGGTGCCGGCCGACACCTTCGACGAGGTGGTCGGCCACCTGAAGGCCTTCCGCGCCGGCCAGCGCTGATGCGCGCACCGACGCCCCGGCCTGTGTGGCGCCGTCTGGCTGCCTTCGATGCCCTGATCGCCGGTGCGGCGCTGGCCCTGATGCTGCTCATCCCGCTGCTCGAAATCGGGCTGCGGCCGCTGTTCGGCAAGGGCATCGAGAATGCGCCGGTGCTCGTCCAGCACCTCGGCCTGGTGCTGGCCATGTTCGGTGCGCTGGTCGCCGAGCGCGGCCAGCATCTCAGTTCGCTCGGCGCCGGTCTGGCGGCGGCGCGCGACCCCCGCCTGCGGGAGGCCGCCCGGATATTCGCCCAGGCCAGTGCCGCGCTGCTGTGCGGCATGCTGACCGAGACCAGCTGGACATTCGTGGCCAGCGAAATGGAAGCGCCGCACGCCATCGCCTACGGCATCGCCGGCTGGATGGTCGAGCTGGCCATGCCGGTCGGTTTCGGCCTGCTCGGCTTCCGGCTGGCCGGGCGGCTGGGCGGCCCGGTGCTGCTGCGCTGGGCGCTTGGCCTGCTGCTGCCGGTCGCCGGCTTCCTGTTCGCCGGTCATTTCGACGGCGAAACCTTGCCCTTCTGGCCCTTCGCGCTATGGCTGGCGCTCGTGCTGTTCTGCGGCGCGCCCATCTTCGCCGTGCTTGGCGGCCTGGCGCTGGCCCTGTTCTGGAGCGAAGGCCAACCGCTCGCTTCGGTGCCGCTCAGCCATTACCAGATTACCGTCAATCCCTCGCTGCCCGCCTTGCCCCTGTTCACGCTGGCCGGCCTGCTCTTTGCGCGGACCGGCGCTGCGGCCCGCCTCGGGGCGCTGTTCACCGCCTTGTTCGGCAATGGCGTCGGCGGCACGGCCATCGCCGCGGCGGTGCTCTGCTCCTTCTTCACCGCCTTTACCGGCGGCAGCGGCGTCACCATCCTCGCCCTCGGCGGGCTGTTGCTGCCGCTGCTGACGCGGGCCGGTTTTCCCGAGCAGCGCGGCATCAGCCTGGTGACCAGCGCCAGCGCGCTCGGTGTGCTGTTGGCGCCATCGGTGCCGCTGATCATGTACGCCATCATCGCCCGCGTGCCGATCAACACCATGTTCCTGGCCGGCGTGCTGCCGGCGGTGGTGATGGTGGTTTTCCTGCTGCTCGCCGGCGGCTATCTGCGGCGCGGCAAGCTGGCGGTGCCGGCGGCAACGCAGCCGCACGATTTTTCGGCGGTGTGGCCGGCGCTCAAGGCGGCCAAGTGGGAATTGCTGGCGCCGGCGGTGGCCATCGGCTCGCTGGTCAGCGGCATCGCCACGCCGACCGAAAGTGCCGCGCTGACTGCGGCCTACGCCTTGCTGACGCAAGCCCTGGCCCACCGCGAACTGGACTGGTCGCACATTCGCGCGGCGCTGGTCGATTGCGCCGAAGTGATCGGCGGCATCATGGTCATCCTCGGCATGGCGCTCGGCCTGACCAACTACCTGGTCGATGCCGGCATTCCCGACCAGGCCATCGACTGGGTGCAGTCGGTGCTGCCCAACAAGTTCGCCTTCCTGGTCGCCCTCAACCTGTTCCTGCTGCTGGCCGGGGCACTGATGGAAATCTATGCCGCCATCGTCGTGCTGGTGCCGCTGCTGCTGCCGGTGGCCCTCAGCTACGGCATCGATCCGGTACATTTCGGCGTGATCTTCCTGGCCAATATCGAAATGGGCTTCCTGTGCCCACCGGCCGGCATGAACATCTATTTCGCCTCGGCCATGTTCGGCAAGTCGATCCGTTACGTGGCTGTGTCGGTGCTGCCGGCCGTGCTGGCCATGCTGCTCGGGGCGCTGACCATTTCCGGGCTGCCTTTCCTGGCGACCTGGCTGCCCGGCCTGTTCGGGCTGGGCGGCGCTTAGCTTTTCTCAGCGCGTGCCGAAACGGGCGTTGTCGAGGCGGCGGATGTCGGCCTCCGGCAACACCTCGAACAGCGTGACCACCTTGCGCACGCCGCCCGTGCTGCGGGCGATGTCGACGGCGGCCCTGGCCTCGCGCTCGCTGACCATGCCCATCAGGAACAACACCCCGTTTTCGCTGACCGGCTTGATGTGGTTGCTCGACACCTGATCGGTATCGAGCAGGCGCGCCTTGAACTTCGATGAAATGAACACGTCGTTGCTGCGCGAGCCGAGTGTCGAGGGCGGTGCGATCTGCAGTTCGTTATGCACCCGGCGGGTGCCCTCTATGCCCTCGGCCATCTGGCCAATCGCGCTGCGTGCCGATTCGTCCGGCACTTCGCCGGAAACCAGCAGAATCCGGTTGAAAGACGTGAAATTGACGTTCGCCGTGTCGCGGTAGGCGGCGGGAAGGCGGTTACGCCCCTTCCATTCCGCCGTTTCGTCGTCGGCCTGGATGCCGGTCGTCCGGCGGTCGTGATAACTGATCGCCGTGCCGGCTGCGCCGCCTGCGATCAGGGCCGGTACGCAGGCGCCGAGCAGGGGGGCGGCCAGGGCGAGGGTGAAGAGCAAGCGGGAGCGTGGATGCATGGCGGTCAGTGGCGGCGAGTCGGGAATGCCGCCCAGCATCCGCCAGCTTGTTGTCAATTCGATGACAGAGGCGTTCGGCATTGGCGGTTCAAGCCAGCGACGCGCAGCCCTGCACCATCGATTTCACCGGCATCAGCTGAACGCCAATGCTGGGTAATGCCGCGGGCAATCTTGAAATCGATCGCATGTTTTATGTCGTGCTTTGTCCGGAAAATGACAAGAGGGCTTCCGTATTCCGATTTAACGAAAATGCCATAAAAATAAAAATCGGTTAAAGCGTTTGGCCACGCATTTCGGCTGCCGGTGGCTCCAGAGTGAGGCGGGAAGCTTTGTCTCGGGAGTGCTCAAGGCCAACATCGCGGCGTGATTAGTTGTTCTCAGATGGTCCATGATCATTGATGTCTCGTGCGTTCCCCGGCGAGGGCTACTATCAATCTGGTTTGATATGAATCAATTTTTAAGGTGCGAAAGGCCTAATAATGGGCGCCTGATTTTGATGAAAATATCTGATTTTAAACAAAGGCATATAGTTATTAAAAATAATATTTATCGTAAATTCATGTGGTGCCACAGCCGATGATTGAACAGCGAATCGCGACAGCCTGCCCGGTCGTGCGGATGAGAATTCACCATGTCGCGCCTGACAGCAGCCTGAGTTTTCACGTGCTATGCAGGGGCGGGCGATGACACGCCTGTATCCGAACTGCCGGTATTGGGCCTTGCTCAAGGCATCGGGCTATTCGCCCGAGGGCTTTGTGAGCTGGTTTGGCCACAGGCAGCGCAATGAACTTTGACCGGACGTTCGGGCGCCTCATCTGGTTTGGCGCTTTCGTTGCCAATTTTCTGGTGTTCAGCCTGGCTGCCTTCGTGATTTTCGAGAATCACCTGGATGTGCTGAACAAGGCGGAGAAGCAGGCCGAGAACTACGCCAGGGTGCTGGAGCAGGATATCGGCGGCTTCATCCGGCAGATCGACATCACGCTGCACACGGTGATCGAGGAGATAGCCCGCCATCCGGCGCCGGGCTTGATGCAGTCGCCTGCCTTTCTGGCTTTTCTGGGCCAGCAGCAGGCGCACATACCCGATGCGCTGGGCATCCGCATTGCCGATGCCGAGGGGCGGGTAGTGGGGAGTACGAGCGGCGACCGGCCTGAGCGGCAGAGCATTGCCGACCGTTCGTATTTCACGCGCTTGCGCGATGAGCCTGGGGCGGGGCTGGTCATTTCCGACCCCCTGTTCGGGCGCACCAGCCAGCGGCCGATCATCGTGCTGGCCCGCCGCATCAACCGTGCGGACGGTTCGTTTGCCGGCACGGTGCACGTGGCCGTGGCGATCACGTATTTCCTCCAGCGTTTTTCGGCACTCGACCTCGGCAGGCAAGGCAACAGCGGCTTATGGACGAGAAACACGCTGATCGCCCGCTACAGCGAGGCCGATTCCGACGGGGCGAATAGCGGCAAGGGGACGCCTTCGCCGCAATTGCGCGCACTGCTCGATTCCGACCAGCTGAATGCCGGCTATCGCGCCCCATCCGGTATCGACGGGGTCAGCCGCATTTATCGTTTCCACCGGATCGCGCCGCATGAGCTGTTCCTGCTCGTTGGGATGGCCGACGAGGAAATTCTGGCGGAATGGAAGGGTAATGCGGCGATCATCCTGGGCCTGGTTTTGCTGTTTTCGATCAGCTCGCTAATTTTTGCCCGCCTGACCTATGCCGGCTGGCAAAAGCGCGAAGCGGACCGGGCCAGGCTGGATGAGCTGAATACCGCGCTGGCCTTGCGCAACCAGGAGGCCGAGGCGGCAAGGCAAAAAGTCGAACTGATCCTGGCTTCGGCCGGCGAGGGGGTGGTCGGGGTCGATGCCGAGGGAGCGGTCATCTTCATCAACGACGCGGCACGCGACATGCTGGGCTGGGCCGAGGGCGAGGGGGTCGGCGCCGACCTGCACGCGCTGACCCACCATCACCATGGCGACGGCAGGCCGTTTCCAGCGGACGAATGCCCTATCGCGGCAACCATGCGCGATGGCCAGACCCGGCACGTTGCCGACGACTGCTACTGGCGGCGGGATGGTTCGCCCCTGGCCGTCGAATACACCGTCGCGGCCTTGTTGCAGGATGGCAAGCCGGGCGGAGCGGTCAATGTCTTCCGCGACATCAGCGTGCGCAAGCAGAACGAGGCCGAACTGGCGGCGTACCGGCACGACCTGGAGTCGCTGGTGGCCGAACGCACCGCTGCGCTCAACGATGTGGAGGCCAGGGCCAGCCACTTGCTGGAGTCCAGTGCCGCGGGCTTGTTCGGCATCGACCGCGGCGGCTTGATCACCTTCATCAACCCGGCTGCCTGCGACCTGCTGGGCTATAGGGCAGAGCGCGTCATCGGCCAGTCGGCGCACCAGCTTTTTCACCATAGCCGGCTGGACGGCACTTCCTATCCGGCAGCGGACTGCCCCAGTTACCTGAGCCTGGAGGTGGGGCGGCGCATTCGGGTCGATAACGAGGTGTATTGGCACGCCGACGGCCATGCGATTTCCGTTTCGTATGCCACGCATCCGATGGTGAAGAACGGTGAAATCATCGGGGCGGTGACCAGCTTCATCGACACCAGCGAGCAGCGGGCGGCGAGCGAGGCGCGCGAGCAGGCGCTGATCGAGGCCGAGAAGCTGGCCCGGATACGCAGCGAGTTCCTGGCCAACATGAGCCACGAGATCCGCACGCCGCTCAACGGGGTGCTGGGTTTTGCCAGTATCGGCCTGCGCAATAGCGGGAATCCGGAGAAGGCGCAGGCGTCCTTCAGCAAGATTCTGGCCTCGGGCCAGCATCTGCTGGGCGTGATCAACGACATTCTCGATTTTTCGAAGATCGAGGCGGGCAAGTTCGTCATCGAGCAGACGGAGGTCTGCCTTGGCGATGTGATCCGCCAGACCTGCGACATGCTCGCCGGCAGCATCGAAGCCAAGCAGCTTGTGCTCAAGCTCGACATTGCCCCCGATCTGCCGCCGGTCTGCATCAGCGACCCGCTGCGCATCGGGCAGGTTTTGCTCAATATTCTGTCCAATGCGGTCAAGTTCACCGAGTCGGGTTCGGTCGCGCTGTCGGTGGTGCACGATGCTCAGGCCGTTTTCTTCGCGGTCAGCGATAGCGGCATCGGCATGAACGATGAGCAGGTAGGCCAGCTGTTCACGCCATTCCACCAGGCCGATGCCTCGGCCTCGCGCCGTTTTGGCGGCACCGGCCTGGGCCTGGCGATCAGCAAGCGCATTCTCGACCTGATGGGCGGCGCGATCAGCGTCGAGAGCCATTTGGGCGTGGGCAGCACCTTCCGCTTCCAGGTGCCGCTGCACCTGCCGCCGGCGGAGCCCGGCGCCGGCCAGGAGCAGGCGGCGAGCCAGGCGGCACATGACGACAAGCCGCTGGCCGGCCTGTCGATCCTGGTGGCGGAGGATGAGCCGATCAACCAGATGATCCTGGCCGACAACCTGGCGGAGGATGGGGCGACGGTGGTCATGGTCGGCAACGGCCAGGAGGCGCTCGACCGTATCGTCGCAGATGGCGCCGAGGCCTACGATATCGTCCTGATGGATTTGCAGATGCCGGCCATGGACGGCTACGAGGCGACGCGTCGTATACTGGCCCTGGCACCGGATCTGCCGATTGTTGCGCAAACCGCCCATGCCCTTGAGGAAGAACGGGAAAAATGCCGGGCAGCCGGCATGGCGGGGCATATCGCCAAGCCGATCGATCCGGATGAGCTGGTGCTCGCCGTCCGCAAACATGCTCGACCAGGAAAGTAATGTCCGATCATCTGGCGCTCGATCTTCTGGCTACACCGGTGTGGATCGTTTCCCTCGGTGACGACGCGGTTGTGTACCGTAACCGCGCCGCCGAACTGCTGTCGGCCGGCCTGGAACTCGGCGATTTGAGAAACGGCAGCCATTCGGCCCATGCCGAAGAGCAACTGGCCGCCTGTTTGCCCGCCCTGCGCGCCCGGGAACAGCTTGTCGAAATCTGGACCATCCGGCGCAACGGACAGGGCGCGCCGCTCAGTTGCCATCTCTCCCTGCTTCGCCAGGGGGCGGGCAAGGAGCAGATTCTGGTCGAAGGCATACTGGCCAGCCTGCCCGGCGCACCGTTTGCCGCCTCGCTGGAGCAGGGGGAAAACAGTCTCTACGAAAAGCTGTTCCGTTCGAGCAGCGCGCCGATGATTCTGATCGACCCGGCAGCCGACGGTCGGATCGTCGATGCCAACCTGGCCGCCTGCCGGTTCTACGGCTACGACCACGCAGCGTTCTGCGGCAAGCACACCTGGGAAATCAATTCGCTCGGCCGCGATGTACTGCCCATCATGAATGAGGTGGCCAAACTCTCCGGCGGTCACCGCCCGCTCAATTTCGTGCACCGCATGGCCGATGGCAGCCTGCGCGATGTGCAGACCTATGCCGGGCCGCTGGAGTTGAATGGCAAGCGCCTGATGCTCTCCATCATCCACGACGTGACCGAGCAAAAGCGCCTGAAAAACGAGCTGCAGTTGGCCGCCTCGCGCGATCATCTGACCGGCTTGTGGAATCGACGCCATTTCATCGGCCTGGTCGACAAGGCCCGCCTCCAGAAGCGGCGCAACGACCTCGACTACTGCCTGCTGCTGCTCGATGTAGACCATTTCAAGCACATCAACGACCAGTTCGGCCATGAAAAGGGCGACGAGGCCCTGATCCTGCTCGCCCGGACGCTGGAGGCGCGCACCCGCGAAACCGATTCGGTGTGCCGCTGGGGCGGCGAGGAATTCACAGTCCTATTGCCGCAAACCGACCTTGCGAATGCCGTCCACCTGGCGGAATCCCTGCGCAGCGCGGTCGAGCAGACCAGGGAGCCGGGCCTGCCCAACATCACGATCAGCATCGGCATCGCCCAGCACGCGCTGTCCGAAACGACGGAAAGCCTGCTCCGGCGGGCGGATGCTGCGCTCTACCAGGCCAAGTCGGCAGGGCGCAACAGGGTCGTGGCGGCCTGAAACCGAGTTGGCCACGACCTGCTTCGCGGGCCGAGTTATTCACAATTTACGTGGATAACTTTGTGAATTTCCTGTGGATAACCCCCTGCACACGGCGCCTTGTAAAGGCCGCATACGGTTTGCCTGCGCATTAGGCAGCCGGCACCGCAAAAAATACCCCCGCCGGGGCGGGGGCAAAGGATGGAGAGAGTTTTTCGTCAGCGTCAGCTTAGCGGCGGTGTCTTGCAGAATTGTGACGCGCACCGGCCGGGGTGATGGCGCCAGCGGCTGGAACGGCCCGTCAGGCGCAGCGGCTGTGGCGCGCCGGGGTGCCGCCGAGCGCGGCAAGCAGGGTGCCGAACTTGGCTTCGGTTTCGGCCAGTTCCTGCTCGGGGTCGGAACCGGCGACGATGCCGGCGCCGGCCTGCAGTTCCGCCGTGCAGCCATCGAGCAGGGCCGAGCGCAGTGCCACCGAGAATTCGCCGTCACCCTCCGGGGTCAGCATGCCGAACCCGCCGCTGTACCAGCCATTGCGCTTTTCGTGGTGGGCATCCAGCCAGGTTTGGGCGGCTGCGGCGGGAAAGCCGCCGACGGCCGGTGTCGGGTGCAGGACGCGCAGCAGGTCGAAGAGGGTGGTTTCACCCAGGGCTTGGGCGCGGATGCGGCTGCGCCAGTGGCGAAGCTGGCCGGCGGCGTGTTCTTCCAGATCGCCCACTTCCGGTGCTGCGGCGCAGCAGGGGGCAAGGGCTTCGCAAATGGCGCGCACGACGAGCGATTGCTCGTGGCGGTTCTTGCCCTCGGCCAGCGCCAGGGAGCCGGGCCAGGCGGTGCCGGCCAGGGCATCGACGCGAATCCGCCGCCCCTGCTTGCCGACCAGGCGTTCCGGACTGGCGCCGAGAAAGGCGAGCTGGCCGTGGCCGTGGCCATAGACGACGCTGGCCGGCTGCTGGGCATTCAGGCGGGCCAGGATGCGGCGGGCCGAGAAGGCTTGCGTGCTCTCGATCCGCCGGCTGCGGCTGAGCACCACCTTGTCGAACTGGCCGCGGCCCATGTCGCGCAGGGCGGCGATGACGCGCGCCATCCAGGCCCGGTCGGCCAGCGGTTCGGCGCGGCAGGGCAGCATTTCGCCGGTGTCTGCCGGGTGCTTGGCGTGCAGCCAGCCTGGCCATTCGTCGAGCGATTGCGCCAGGCGGCCGGCGGTCGTGCTCAGTGTCAGCGCACACTGGCCATCGCGGCTTTCGAGCAGCAGGCCGGGAATGGCGAGCAGGGCATTGGGCAGGGGCTGGTCGTTGCGGGTATCGAAGGCGAAGCCGGCGAAGGCGAGGGCCGGGCCATTGCGCCGCCAGTCGCGGCAGACGCCGTTGAAGGCGTTGTCGAGGGCGGCGAAGCGGTTGGGGCCGGCGCTGACCAGTTGCAGCGCATGGCCGATGGCCAGGCGGTATTCGCCGCGTTGCGGGCGGGCGCGATACCACCAGGGCTGTTCTCCCGGCAGCAGGGCGAGCCAGTCGGCAGGGGCGCCGGGCAAGGGCAGGCGCAGGCTGAGCATGGCCGAGGCCGGGGCGCCGGCGGCCAGTTCAGCGAGCTGGCGATGCGTTTCGGGGGCGGCGAGCAGGCGGTGCAGGGTGGCGATCATGCGGAGGTTCCGGCTGCCAGGCGCTTGAGGGCGGCGCGTTCGAGCTTGCCGGCGGCGTTGCGCGGCAGGCTGTCGAGCTGGCGGATGCGGCGCGGCAGCGCGGCCGAGGGCAGGTGGCGGCGGGCATGGTCGAGCAGATGGGCGTGGTCGATGCTGCCGACGACGAGGGCGACGACGAGGTCACCCCACACCGGGTCGGGCAGGCCGGTAACGGCGACATCGACGACGCCGGGGCAGGCGGCGAGGCAGGATTCGATTTCCTGCGGGTGGATGTTGCGGCCGCCGCTGATCAGCATGTCGTCGGCGCGGCCGAGCACCGTCAGGCGGCCATCGCCGTCGATTGCACCGAGGTCGCCGGTGGTCAGCCAACCCTCGGCGTCGAGTCCGCTGCCGTCGAGGTAGCCGAGCATGACCTGCGGGCCGCGGATACGGATGCGGCCATCGTTGCCGATACGAATCTCGTGCCCAGGCAGGGGGCGGCCGACCAGGCCTTCGTGCCACAGGCCGTCGCCCGGCGTGAAGGTGGCGACTTGGGCTGCTGTTTCGCTCATGCCGTAGCTGACATGGAGCGGCCAGCCGGCGGCCGTGGCCCGGTCGTACAGCGGGCGCGACAGGGCGGCGCCGCCGATCAGCACGGCGCGCAGCGTGGGTGGCGGCCGGCAGCCGAGATCGAGCAGGCGGGCCAGCATGGCCGGCACCAG
>JAEUOE010000157.1 GCA_016790885.1 Dechloromonas sp.
CATGCCGCGCAAGCCCGCTGCCAAGAAGCCCGCCGTTACCAAGTTGTTCGTCCTCGACACCAACGTGCTGATGCACGACCCGAGCTGCCTGTTCCGCTTCGAGGAACACGACATCTTCCTGCCCATCATGACGCTGGAGGAGCTCGACAACAACAAGAAGGGCATGTCGGAAATCGCCCGCAATGCCCGCCAGGCCTCGCGCACGCTGGACGAGATGCTGGCCCACGACGATGTCGATATCGACGAGGGCATCGACCTCTACGGCCCGTCGAGCAAGCTGGCCAGCGGCCGGCTCTTCCTGCAGACCGAGGCCATCAGCGGCGAACTGCCGCAGGGCCTACCGACCTCCAAGGTGGACAACCAGATCCTGTCGGTTGTCATCCACCTGCAGAAGAAATTCCCCAAACGGCCGGTCATCCTGGTGTCGAAAGACATCAACATGCGCATCAAGTCCCGCGCGCTGAACCTGCTGGCCGAGGACTATTTCAACGACAAGGTGCTGGAGGATACCGACATCCTCTATGCCGGCACCCGCGCCCTGCCCGACAACTTCTGGGAGAAGCACGACAAGGGCATGGAATCGTGGAAGAAGGAGAGCAAGACCTACTACAAGGTGAGCGGTCCGCTCTGTCCGCAATTCCTGATCAACGAATTCGTCTGGCTGGAAAGCGACGGTTTCGCTGCCATCGTCAAGGAAACCGCCGGCAAGACCGCCGTGCTGGAAACCCTGGTCGACTACACCCACCCGAAGAATGCCGTATGGGGCATCACGGCGCGCAACCGGGAACAGAACTTCGCCCTCAACCTGCTGATGAACCCGGACATCGACTTCGTCACCCTGCTCGGCCAGGCCGGTACCGGCAAGACCCTGCTGACACTGGCCGCCGGCCTGACCCAGACGCTGGAAAACAAGCGCTTCGCCGAAATCATCATGACCCGCGTCACGGTGCCGGTCGGCGAGGATATCGGCTTCCTGCCGGGTAGCGAGGAAGAGAAGATGGCACCGTGGATGGGGGCGCTGGAGGACAACCTCGAAGTGCTCACCCATTCCGACGACACCGGCAGTCCCTATGGCGGCGACTGGGGCAAGGCGGCGACCAACGATATCGTCCGTTCGAAGATCAAGGTCAAGTCGCTCAATTTCATGCGCGGCCGGACCTTCCTGAAAAAGTACCTCATCATCGACGAGGCGCAGAACCTGACGCCGAAGCAGATGAAAACCCTGATCACCCGTGCCGGCCCGGGTACCAAGGTGATCTGCCTGGGCAACATCGCGCAGATCGACACGCCCTACCTGACCGAAGGCAGCTCTGGCCTGACCTACGTCGTCGATCGTTTCAAGGGCTGGCCGCACTCCGGTCACATAACGTTACAACGCGGCGAGCGCTCCCGTCTGGCTGATCACGCGGCCGAAGTGCTATAATCTTTGGCAATCGAATAAAGGGGCCGTGTCAATGACACGGCCTTTTCGTTTCAGCCACGGAATGCATTCCGCCGGAGGAGTCTTTTGAAACGTCGCAATTTCCTGGCCTCGGCCGCCGCACTTTCCCTGTTCGTTTCCGAAGCCTGGGCCGCAAAGAAAACACCCGCCAAACCGGCATCCGGTGCCAAGCCGGCCGCTCCGCGAGCCAAGGCCGGCAGCAAACCCAATGCCCGAAACGTCAATGCCAATTCAGCCCGTGGCCTGCGTGGCAAACAGCCCGTTACCTACAAGCCACAGCAGTCGGTTGTGCATACAGCCGATGACCCGGTCATCGAGCGCCCGCCGCAGGGCACCTCGGCCTCCCGCCTGCCGCCGGTCAAGGCCGCCGAACCGCCCAGTGAATGGCGTACTTACGAAATCACCACCACCGTTAACCTGAAGGGCAAGAGCGGTCCGGCCCGCTTCTGGCTACCGCTCCCCCTCAACCAGGACACTCTCTACCAGCGCACCCTCGGCCATTCGTGGACCGGCAACCCGGCGAACGCCGGCATGCGCCGCCTGCCGGATGGCGATCTTGAAGTCTTCCACTGCGAATGGCCGGATGCCGGCGATGCCAAGCTGCAACTGACGACCCTGGTCACCACTGCCGACCGTCACTTCGATGTTACGAAACGCACGGTTGCCCCGGAACGGGATGACATCCTGCGCCGCAACCTGCAGGCCTCCTCGCTGATTCCGAATGACGGACTCGCCTACCAACTGGGTGAACGCATCCTGGGTCGGATCAAGGATCCGGTCGCTCAGGCCAAGGCTATCTACGACTGGGTGGTGGACAACACGATCTACGATCCGAGCCTGCCCGGTTGCGGTACCGGCGACGTGCGTCGCCAGTTGATCAGTGGCCAGTACGGCGGCCGCTCGGCCGACATCAACGGACTGTTCGTTGCCATCTGCCGCGCAGTCGGCATTCCGGCCCGTTGCGTTTATGGCCTGCGTACCGGCTCCTCACGCCTCTTCCGCAGCCTGGGGATTGCCGGCGACGATGCCTCGCGCGGCCAGCATGTCCGTGCCGAATTCTATGTTCCCGGCTACAGCTGGGTGCCGGTCGATCCCAGCGACGTGCGCCGTACCATTGCCCTGGACACGCTTTCCGACCGCGACAGCAAGCTGATTTCCCTGCGCAAGGTGCTGTTCGGGGTATGGGAAATGAACTGGATCGCCTTCAATCTTGGGACCGACGTGGCCCTGCCGGGCAGGAATTCGACCATACCCTTCCTGCTCCACCCGCAACTTGAAATTGCCGGGCACACCGTCGATGACGGCGCCCAGTACAGCATCAAAACCCGGCAGGTCGTGGTTTAGTTGGGCGAATCGACGAAGCCGCCGCTGGCGAGGTTCTCGAAGCGCGTGTATTCGCCGAGGAAAGCAAGGCGTACGGTACCCGTCGGTCCGTTACGCTGCTTGCCGATGATCACCTCGGCCATACCCTTGTTGTCCTGGCTGTCCTTGTTGTAATACTCGTCGCGGTACATCATCAGGATCACGTCGGCATCCTGCTCGATAGCGCCGGACTCGCGCAAGTCGGACATCATTGGCCGCTTGTCGGTGCGCTCCTCGACCTTACGCGAGAGCTGGGAGAGCGCCACGATCGGCACCTGCAGTTCCTTGGCCAGCGACTTGATCGAACGGGAAATTTCCGACACTTCCGTCGCCCGGTTCTCACCCTGCCGGTTGCCTGACATGAGCTGGATGTAGTCGATGACCAGCAGACCGAGCTTGCCGCCGTACTGGCGGGCCAGGCGACGCGCCCGGGCACGCAGGTTGGCCGGGCTCAAACCACCCGTCTCGTCGATATAGATCGGCGCCTCATGCAGCTTGCCGAGCGCGAACGAAAGCTTGGACCATTCGTCATCACTCATGCGGCCGGTACGCAGGCTTTGCGAATTCAGGCGGCCGATGGAAGCGAGCATACGCGTGGCCAACTGGGCGCCGCCCATTTCCATTGAGAACACGCCTACCGGCAAGCCTGAATCGACCGCGACGTTCTCGGCGATGTTCAGCGCGAAGGCCGTCTTTCCCATCGAGGGTCTTCCGGCAACGATGATCAGATCGCCCGGCTGGAAGCCGGAGGTTTTCTGGTCCAGGTCGATGAAGCCGGTCGGCACACCGGTGATATCCGAGGGATTGTCTCTATCGTGCAACTCCTGGATACGTTCGACCACCTGGGTCAACAAGGGGTTGATGTGCACGAAACCTTCATTGTGCCCGGCGCCGGCCTCGGCGATCTTGAAGATCTTCGATTCGGCCTCGTCAAGCAGGGTCTCGGCATCACGACCGAGCGGATTCAGCGCGTCGGCAGCAATTTCGTCAGCCGTCGCCACCAGTTGCCGCAGCACCGCACGCTCGCGCACGATCTCCGCGTAGCGCTTGATGTTGGCTGCCGACGGCGTGTTGGCCGCCAGTTCACCGAGATAGGCGAGGCCGCCGGTTTGCTCCCCCTCGCCAGCTGCGTCAAGGGCTTCAGCGACAGTCACCACATCGGCTGGTTTGGCCTTTTCCAGCAGATTGCGGATTTGCCGGAAAATGCGCCGGTGCTCGTCGCGGTAGAAATCGCCATCGGTCACCAGATCGCCAATGCGATCCCAGGCCTGGTTATCGAGCAGCAGACCACCGAGGACCGATTGCTCGGCTTCAATGGAGTGCGGCGGAACACGCAGGGAATCCAGGGTGGCGTCGGTAATCTTGGATTTGGGTGGGCGCTGATTCATGGCGAGCAGTCTAAATGAAAAAGGCTCCGCATTTGCGGAGCCTTTTTGGTGACGGATTGACCGGAATTACTCGGCAACCACATTCACGGAGATGTTGGCCAGCACGTCGGTGTGCAGGGCAATGTCGAGCGGGAACTCGCCGATTGTCTTGAGCGGGCCTTCCGGCATGCGGACAGCGGCCTTGTCGACGTCGAAGCCGGCAAGCTTCAGGGCTTCGGCAACATCGGCATTGCCGACGGAACCGAACAGGCGGCCATCCATACCGGCCTTGCGGGCAACGGTAACGGCGGTGCCGTTCATCTTGTCGGCAACGCCCTGGGCAGCAGCCAGCTTCTCGGCAGCAGCCTTTTCCAGTTCGGCGCGACGCGCTTCGAATTCGGCCATGGCAGCCGGCGTGGCGCGCTTGGCTTTCTTTTGCGGAATCAGGAAGTTACGGGCGTAACCATCCTTGACTTTGACGATGTCGCCGAGATTACCCAGGTTGATAACCTTTTCGAGCAGAATGATTTGCATGTTTCGTCTCCCCGAAAATTATTGATGGTTATCGGTGTACGGCAGCAGGGCCAGGAAGCGGGCGCGCTTGATGGCGGTGCCCAGCTGGCGCTGATAGCCGGCCTTGGTACCGGTCAGACGAGCCGGCATGATCTTGGCGTTTTCCTGGATGTATTCCTTCAGGACTTCAACATCCTTGTAGTCGATCTGTTCGACCTTTTCAGCCGTGAAGCGGCAGAACTTGCGACGC
>JAEUOE010000161.1 GCA_016790885.1 Dechloromonas sp.
GGCGATGCGGTAGCAGCCGGTTTTCCAGCCTTCGGTGCGGCGGCGGGTGCCTTCCGGTGCCATGATCAGGATGCAGTGCGGGTCGCTGGCGAAGCGTTCGACCATCTGGTCGACGAAGCCGGTGCGTTGGCGGCGATTGACCGGGATGCCGCCGAGGCGTTGGAGCAGTCCGCCGATGGGCCAGAAGAACAGGCTGTCCTTGGCTGCCCAGTGGGCGCGCAGGCCGAGCCCAAGGCCAGTGAGCAGGGTGTAGAAGCCATCCCAGTTCGAGGTGTGCGGGTAGGCCAGGATGAGCATGCGGGCCGGGCGGTCGGCCGGCTCGATGAGTTGCCAGCCGAGGGCCTTGAGGATCAGGCGGGCGAGGGTTTGCAGCATGGGGCGGTACTCAGCGGGGCGTCTTGCCGAGAATATCGGCGGCGGCTTCGTGGGCCGCGGCGGTTTCGTCGATGGGATGCGGGGTGAAGTAGGCTAGCCATTCGTCTTCCGAGACCGTGGCTTCTTCGACGCTGGGAATACGCCGTTCGGTGGTGCGCCGCCGATCCTTCCAGCCGGCAGGCGGGCCGATGTCGTCGTCACGCCGGTCGCTGGCCGCGCGTTGTTGTTGTTCCCTGCTCATGGCCGAATATCCCCGTTTTTGTCTTCTGCTCCCATCGTCATTTTACTTTCGTAATAGGCGCGGCGGGTGATGATCAGCACATCTTGACCACGATGTCGTGCAGGGTGTTGGCGCAGTTGGCCATGCGGTCGGCGGCGTTGGACAGGTGGCGGTAGATTTCGCGGCGCTTGAACATGTGGATGTAGTCGTCGCCGACGAAAAGCTCGGCGATGGCGCGGCGGTAGTTCTTTTCGACGCGGCGCTCGGCCTTGCGCGCGATGTCGGCATCTTCGGCGGCGAGGGCGGGTTCCTTGGCAAGCCGGGCGTAGCCCTGGACCAGCGCATCGGTGCCGAGCTTGATGTGCATGGCCATTTCCAGGCAGTGCTTGTCGGGGGCGAGGCCGAGAACCTCCATTTCGCTGACGGTGGTCTTGCAGTAATTGACGATCTCGTCGAGGTCGATGATGGCGCGGTAGAGGTCTTCGCGGTCGATCGGTGTCGAGAAGGCTTCGTTCAGGGTGTGCAGGTTGTGAATCTTGACCCGGTCGGCTTCGTGCTCGTCCTGGCGAATGCACTGGCCCACCGCGCTGTCGCCGGTTTCCATGAATTCGACCAGGCGGCCGGTGGTCTGTGCCACGTGCTGGCATTGCTCGGTGAGCAGTCTGAAGAAGTCGGGCATCTTGGGAAAGACGCGCTCGAACAGGCGCCGGAAGATCGAGGGCTGGGTGTCTTCGCTCATGCTTTGCCTCCGAGAAACAGATTGACCAGCGCGTAGGCCTGGATGGCGACCAGCGCGGCGCCGGGGATGGTGACGATCCAGGTCGTCGCGATGTCCTTGGCCTTGGCCCAGCGCACGGCGCGCGGGCGTTCCGAGGCGCCGATGCCCATGATCGAGGTGGCGACGACGTGGGTGGTGGAGACCGGGGCGCCGCCCAGCGAGGCGGCCATGATGACGCCGGCCGAGGTGAGTTGCGAACCGAGGGCGTGGATGGGGCGGACGCGGTAGATGGCGAAGCCGAGGGTGCGCACGATGCGCCAGCCGCCGGAGAGGATGCCGAGGGTGATGGCCGAGGCGCAGGCGAGCATGACCCAGAACGGCACGTCGAAGCTCGGGATAAAGCCGCCGAGGAGCAGGACGAGCGTGAGGATGCCCATGCTTTTCTGCGCATCGTTGGCGCCGTGGGCGAAGGCGAGGCCGGCGGCGGTGATGAACTGCAGGCCGCGCAGGCGGGCATTGGCGGCGGGGTTGGCGGCCATCAGCAGGCCGTTGAGCAGGCGGTGCATGGCGAAACCGACCCAGAAGCCGATCAGCGGGGACAGCACCAGGGCGGCGAGCACCTTGACGATGCCGGTGAGGCGGCCGTCGGCCAGTTCGGCAAAGCCCCAGACAACGTGGTCGGCGCCGACCGAAACGACGACGGCACCGATCAGCCCGCCGACCAGGGCGTGCGACGACGAAGAGGGAATGCCGAAATACCAGGTGGCGAGGTTCCAGGCAATGGCGCCAATCAGGCCGCAAAGCAGGATGGAGAGCGAGAGCAGGGGCGCGACGTCATCCATCCTGACGAAGCCGCCGATGGTGTCGGCGACGGCGGTGCCGCCGAGCAGCGGGCCGAGGAATTCGAAGACGCCGACGATCACCACCGCCTGGGCCGGCGTCATGGCGCGCGAGGCGATGACGGTGGCGACGATGTTGGCCGCGTCGTGGAAGCCGTTGGTGTAGTCGAACAGCAGCACGATGGCGACCGTGACGATGGCGAGCAGGAAGAGCAGATCCATGCGCTGCGGCCCCCGGCGGGTGGGGCGTGTCTCCGTTTGTGGTTTTGGTTCAGTATATCGCCGAAGCTGGGGCGGCGTGGGGCGGCAAAACGCCTGCAGCCGGGGCCCCGGGTTGGTAAAATTAGCGAAAACTAATATTAAGGAAACAGCGCCATGTCTTACCCAAGCTTTGCCGATATTTCGCGCACGTTTGCCCCGGGCTGGTTCGCCGCCGTGATGGGCACCGGCGTGCTGGCCCTGACCACGCACGGCCTGGCCCAGCGCTGGCCGTGGCTGGCACCGCTGGCCGAGGGGCTGCACTGGTTCAACAGCGCACTTTTCGTACTGCTGGCGCTGCCCTGGCTGACCCGCTGGCTGCGCTTCCGGCCGGCCGCCATGCAGACCTTGATGCACCCGGTACAGGCCAATTTCTACCCGACCTTCTCCATTGCCTTGCTGGTGCTGGCCGCGCAGTGGCTGACCTTCACGCCCTGCGTGGACGTGGCGATGGCGCTGTGGTGGCTGGGGGTGATCGCCCATTTCGCCTTCAGCTTCGCGGTGCTGTTTTTCATGTTCCGCGGCGAGCACGTGGCGGCCGAACATGTGACGCCGGCGCAATTCATCCCGGCTGTCGGCCTGGTCGTCATGCCGCTGGCCGGCGGGCCGCTGCTTGCGCAATTCGAGGGTGCCGCGCGCGAGTGGGTGCTCACCATCAATATCATCGGGCTGGGTGCCGGCAGCATGATGTACCTTGGTCTGCTCGGCCTGACGCTGTACCGCAAATACCTGCACAAGCCGGCGCAGGGCATCCTGACGCCGACGGTGTGGATCCACCTGGCGCCGATTGGCGTCATTCCGGTCAGCCTGCTCAATGTTGCCGAGCAGCTGCCGTTCCCGGCCCTGCGCGAACTGGCCATCGGCGTCATGTTGCTGCTTTGGGGCTTTGGCGTCTGGTGGCTGGTCATGGCCAGCCTGCTCACCCTGTCGGCGCGGGCAGCCGGGCAGTTGCCCTTCGCCTTGTCGTGGTGGGGCTTCACCTTCCCGATTGGCGCCTTTGTCGCCGAAAGCCTGCGCCTGAGCAAGGTGCTCGGCTGGAATTCGACTTTCGCCATTGGCGTCGCCGCCTGGCTGCTGCTCTGCTTCTTCTGGCTCGTGACCTTGTTCCGTACGGCGCGGGGCGTGGCCAGCGGGGCCATTTTTCAGCCGCATCCGTGAGCTCCGCATGAGTGTGTTGTGGGGATTGCTGGCGCTGGCCGGTCTGCTGGGCGGGGCGAATGTCGCCATCCGGCGTGGCCTGGCTGCGCCGCGCGTGGTCGAGGCGGGTAGCCCGCAGGGTTTGCCGTGGCGGGAGGTGCGGTTGCCGACGGTGAATGGCAAGCGCTTGTTCGGCTGGTTCATTCCAGCCGGCGGGCGGGCGCCGGCACTGGTTGTCATGCACGGCTGGGGTGGCAATGCGGAGATGATGCTGCCGCTGGCGGCACCGTTGCACGATCGCGGCTATGCGCTGCTGCTGGTCGATGCGCGTTGCCACGGGCAGAGCGACGGCGATACCTTCGCCTCGCTGCCGCGCTTCGCCGAAGACATCGACGCCGCGTTGGCCTGGCTGGCCGGGCAGCCAGAGGTCGATGCTGCACGCCTGGGGGTCATCGGCCATTCGGTGGGCGCCGGGGCGGCCCTGCTCGCCGCCTCGCGCCGCCGCGATCTGCGGGCGGTGGTCAGCCTGGCTGCCTTCGCCCATCCGGCCGGCATGATGCGGCGCTGGCTGGCGAGCAAGCGCATTCCCCACTGGCCCCTCGGTGCCTACATCCTGGCCTACGTGCAGCGGGTGATCGGCTACCGTTTCGACGACATCGCGCCCTGCCACACCATTGCCCGCGTGACTTGCCCGGTGCTGCTGGTGCATGGCCTGGATGACGATACCGTGCCGGTGGATGAGGCGCGCCAGATTCATGCGGCACGGTCGAGCGACGCGGTGGAGCTGCTACTGGTGCCGGGCAGCCATGACGACTACGGTGATGTGACGCGCCACCTGGCGCAGTTGGGCGACTTCCTCGACCGCAGCATGGCGCGCGGTTGAAACGTAATAGAGCAGCCAAAAACTGTTTTTCAACGCAAAGGCGCAGAGAAAAGCAGAGGTTCGCAGAGGAAGACAAACTTACTTGTCGCTGAAAAGCACCCTCTGCGTACCTCCGCTCGCTCTGCGCCTTTGCGTTGAAAAATTGCCTTACTCTTTTTTCAGGGCGAAAAAAAGGCGGGCACACGGGGTGCCCGCCCAAGCGGAGTCTGCCAAAGATTACTGAGGCAGGAGGAAAGCAGCTTTCTCGCGGACCTTGATGTCCGGATTATCGACAGCGACGATGTCGAAGTGAATCGGGTTGGAACCGGTCTTGCCGGCATCGGGCGGCACGCGGACGACGGTATTGAAGGAGGTTAGCCCGGCGGCTGCGGCATCGACTTCGGTCTCGCCGGCGATTTCGGCGCCAGCCAGGCCGTCGACGCTGACCCGGTAGCGGTGCGGGACTTCCTCGGTGTTCATGATCTGCAGCATGTACACGTTCTCGATCCGGCCGTCGTCGGCTTCGCGGGCGAGCACCGAGCGATCGCGAATGATGTCCACCTTGAGCGGGATGCGGTTGGCGAGGAACCACACGCAGGCGCCGAGGATGACGGCGAGGATGGCGGTGTACAGCAGGATGCGCGGGCGGATGATGTGGGCCAGGATGTCCTTCTTGCCAAGGTGCTGCGCCATGGCGTTTTCCGTGGAGTAGCGGATCAGGCCGCGTGGCAGGCCGACCTTGTCCATCACCTGGTCGCAGACGTCGATACAGGCGGCGCAGCCGATGCACTCGTATTGCAGGCCGTTGCGGATGTCGATGCCGGTCGGGCAGACCTGTACGCACTGGCCGCAATCGACGCAGTCCCCCAGTCCTGCCGCCTTGGCGTCGACACCCTTCTTGCGCGCCCCGCGTGTTTCGCCGCGTTCCGGATCGTAGGTGATGATCAGCGTATCCGGGTCGAACATCACGCTCTGGAAGCGGGCGTAGGGGCACATGTACTTGCACACCTGCTCGCGCATGAAGCCGGCGAACAGGTAGGTGAAGCCGCCATAGAGGAAGATCCACACGGATTCCCAGGGGCCGAGGTTGCCGGTCAGCACGTTGTCGATCAGTTCGCTGACCGGCGTGAAATAGCCGACCAGCGTAAAGCCCGTCCATAGCGACAGGGCTGCCCAGAGCAGGTGCTTGGTGCCCTTGATGCGCAGCTTGCGGGCGCCCATGGGTGCCTTGTCGAGCTTGATGCGGGCATTGCGGTCGCCTTCGACCCAGTTCTCGATCCACATGAACAACTGGGTATAGACCGTCTGCGGGCAGGCATAGCCGCAGAACAGGCGCCCGGCGACGGCGGTGACGAGGAACAGCGCGTAGGCGGAAACGATGAGCAGGGCGGCCAGGTAAATGACGTCCTGCGGCCAGAAGACGGCGCCGAAAATGTAGAACTTGCGCTCGACGAGGTGGAGCAGGATGGCCTGCCGGCCGTTCCACTCCAGCCACAGGCCGCCATAAAAGATGACCTGGGTAAGCAGGACGAGGCCAATGCGCCAGTTGTCGAAATAGCCGCGCACGCCCTTGGCGTAGATTTTCTTCCGCTTCTCGTAAAAGGAAACCTTGGGCACGGTTTCCGCCTGGATGTTCGTTTCGGGATGGTTCATCGGTTCTCTGTTGGGGGTTTTTTGTTTGGGTCGGAAACCGGGACGGCTGGCGCCGGAGCAATCTGGCCACATAAAGCTTGCCTGCGGGGCGAACTAAGGGGGATATGTCGCCAGATTGTTTTCCGGTTAGCCCGCATCTGCCTGTTCGGTGGTGAGGAAAGCGCCTTGGGCAGGAGGGCATCACCGGTTTCCGGGATTGCTTATATCAAGATGCGTGCCTGCTTTGCGTGTCAAAAAAAGCCGCTATTAATCAATTGGTTGTAATTCCTTTGGTAGAGTGCGGTTGTCAGAACGGCGTGTGTTGTGCCAATAATGGCGGCCATCTGTGGCGCGAAAGACAAAATTGACATGACAGCCCATTTCCTGAGCGAACTGATTTCCTTCCTCGACGGTTTGCCCGAGCCGCGCATCGTGATGGATGCCGATTACCGCATCGTCGCCGCCAATGCCGCCTATGTGCGGGAGTTTGGGGGGGGCAAGCCGCTGGCCGGGCGTACGTGCTACGAGGTGTCGCATCATTTCGATGTGCCCTGCGATCAGGCCGGTGAATCCTGCCCGCTCAAGCAGAGCCTGGAGGCCGGTGAGCCGCAGCGCGTGCTGCATCTGCACCACACGCCGCGCGGCGAGGAGCATGTTGCCGTCGAGACGACGCCGATCCGCGACGATCAGGGGAGCATCGTCTATTTCGTCGAGACCATGCGTGTCGTGCGCCAGGCCAGCAGCCGGGCTGCAGCGCAAGGGCTGGTCGGGCGTTCGCCGGCCTTCGTCGATATGCTGGAGAAGATACTGCGTGTCGCCAACTCGAATGCTGCCGTGCTGCTGCTTGGTGAAACCGGCACCGGCAAGGAGTTGATCGCCCGCGCCATCCACGAGGCGAGCGCACGTGAGGAGGGGCCGTTCGTTGCAGTGGATTGCGCCGGAATGACCGAAACCCTATTCGAGAGCGAACTGTTCGGCTACGAAAAAGGCGCCTTTACCGGCGCCATGAACCGCAAGCAAGGCCTGGTCGAGGCGGCGGCCGGCGGCACGCTGTTTCTCGACGAAATCGGCGAGCTGCCGCTGGTGCTACAGGTCAAGCTGCTGCGCCTGCTGGAAACCGGCACCTATCGGCGGGTCGGCGGGCTGGACTGGCTGCCGGCCGATTTCCGGCTGGTCGCGGCCACGCACCGCAACCTGCGCGCCATGGTGCAGGCTGAAACCTTCCGGCGCGACCTGTATTTCCGCATCAATACCTTTCCGATTCACTCACCGGCGCTGCACGAGCGGGCCGGCGACATTCCCCTGCTCGCCGAATCGCTGCTCGAACGTGTTGATCGCAAGAGCCGGCGGCGCTTCACGCCGGCCGCGCTGGAATGGCTGGGCGGCCGGCGCTACACCGGCAATATCCGCGAACTGCGCAACCTGATCGAGCGCGCCACGCTGCTCGCCGATGGCGAATTCATCGATGTGCCGCACCTGACGGAACTGGCCGATGATCTGCCACCGGCCGAAGCGCCTGCAGTCAGTGGCGGTTTCGTGATCAGCGACATGGTGCCGCTGGCTACGCTGGAGCAGCGTTATCTGGCCTGGGCCAGGTCACGCCCGGGGCTTGACGCGGCCACCCTGGCCGGCCGGCTGGGGGTCAGCCCGCGTACCCTGTACCGGAAATTGCAGGGGCTGGCGGCCGACTGAGCGCCGCGCGATCGGCGGCTGCCAATGAAAAGGCCATGCGCGCAGGCATGGCCTTGGTCCTTGCCGGCGTGCCAGGCTTACTTCTGCAATTGCGGGTTCAGTGTGTAGGTGCCGGTCAGGCTGGCCTGGGCCAGGATGTGCCCCTGCATGGCGGCACGCACTTCCGGGCCGCCGAATTTGCCGTCCACCGGCAGTTTGTCGATGTCCAGCGCAAATACGGTGAATACGTAGCGATGAACGATCTCGTCGTTCCAGGGCGGGCAGGGGCCGTCGAAACCGTAGTAGTCGCCGCGCATGTCGTTGTCGCCGGCAAACCAGTCGGTGTAGTTGTTGATGCCCTGGCGGGCGCCGTGGGCAGCCTGCGGGCCGGATTTGCCGCGCGGCGTGACGCCGCCGCTGAATTCGCCTTCCTTCAGGGAGGTGAGCGAGGCGGGCAGGTCGACCAGCACCCAGTGAAAGAAATCGACACGCGGCAAGGTGGCGGGAACGGTGCGCCCTTCCTGGTTGACGTCATCGCCCTTGCTCGGCACGTCCGGATCGTGACAGATGACGACGAAGGAACGCGTACCGGCCGGTGCATCGCTCCAGGTCAGCTGCGGGTTCAGGTTGCGGCCGAGGCAGACATGGTGGGCCGGGTCGGGGATGCAGAAAGCGTAATCACCGGGGATTTTCTGGCCATCGGAAAAACTGTTGCTGCTGAGTTGCATCGTCATGTCTCCTTGTTAAACGGCCGTGCGCCGTTTGAAGTCGCCCAGCCGGAAGCCGAATGCCCATAGTGTAGCGAAATATGCCGTGGCGCCAAGCGGCACCAGCCAGGCCAAATGGATGGTGCGTTGCATGAAGTCTGCCTGCAGCCAGGCGGCTTCCCTGCCCATGCCGAACCACAGCACGCCGGCCATGACCAGCAGGGCGAGCAGCAGCTTGAGGACGAAGCCTGTCCACCCCGGTTGCGGGTGATAGATGTCGAGTCGGCGCAGGCCGCGATACAGCATGCCGGCGTTGAGGCAGGCGGCCAGGCCGATGGACAGGGCCAGGCCGGCGTGGCCGATCCAGCCGATGAAGGCCAGGTTCATGAGTTGGGTGGCGGCAAGCGAAATCAGTGCGATGCGTACCGGGGTTTTGACGTTCTGGCGGGCATAGAAGCCGGGGGCCAGCACCTTGACCAGGATCAGTCCGGTCAGGCCGACGGTGTAGGCGACCAGTGCCTCGCGGGTGCGAAAGACGTCTTCGGCCGCAAAGGCGCCGTGGAAAAACAGCGTGGCGATCAGCGGTACGGCCAGAATGGCCAGGCCGACGGCAGCCGGTGCGGCAAGCAACAAGGTCAGGCGCAGGCCCCAGTCGAGCAGTTTTGAATATTCGACATGATTTTCGCTGGCGTGGTAACGCGACAGCGACGGCAGCAGGATGGTGCCGAGGGTTGCGCCCAGCATGCCGGAGGGGAATTCCATCAGGCGGTCGGCGTAGTAGAGCCAGGAGACGCTGCCGGTGGCCAGGAAGGAGGCGAAGATGGTGTTGATGAGCAGGCTGACCTGCGACACCGAAACCCCGATCAGGGCCGGACCCATCAGGGTGGCGATGCGGCGGACGCCCGGGTCGGCCCAGGCGGCGCGCCAGTTGAGGGTCGGGCGCGGCAGCATGGCGATTTTTTTCAGGGCCGGGATCTGGATCGCCATCTGCAACAGGCCGCCGATGAATACCGCCCAGGCCAGGGCCAGTACGGGCGGGTCGAAATAGGGCGCGGCGAACAGCGCCATGGCGATGAAGGAAATGTTGAGCAGCACTGGCGTGAAGGCGGGCAGGGCGAAGCGGCTCCAGCTGTTGAGGAGGCCGCCGGCGAGGGCGACCAGCGACATGAAGAAAATGTAGGGGAAGGTGATGCGGGTCAGCGTGACGGTGAGTTCGAACTTGCCGGCATCGGCGCTGAAGCCGGGGGCGGAAACCCAGACCAGCAGCGGTGCGGCGGCAATGCCGATGGCGGTGATGGCGAACAGCGCGATCGACAGCAGGCTGGCCACGTGGTCGACCAGGGTGCGGGTGTCTTCCGTGCTGCGCTTGTTCTTGTATTCGCCCAGAATGGGCACGAAAGCCTGCGAGAAGGCGCCTTCCGCGAACATTCGGCGCAACAGGTTGGGCAGCTTGAAGGCGACGAAAAAGGCGTCGGTCGCCAGTCCGGCGCCAAAAGCGCGGGCAATGACGAAATCGCGAACAAAGCCGAGAATCCTCGACAGCAGGGTCATTCCGCTGACGGTGGCCAGCGCGCGAAGCAGATTCATGGATTGGTGACGTTGCCTGAATGGGGGCAAAAAAGCTATAATTCTACGCTCTGCTTTTTCGGAAGCGGCGAAAGTCTGGTCCACGCAGGTTTTCGACCAGTGTGCCGTTGTAGCTCAGTTGGTAGAGCAACTGATTCGTAATCAGTAGGTCGAGTGTTCGATTCACTTCAACGGCACCAACAAATTCAGGCACTTAGCCCAAGCGTCTTGCTTGGGCTTTTTGCTTTTCTGCCTCGGTGTAGCCATTGTTCTGAAGCACGAAGCGACCTCAACCCCCACTCAGCAAAGGAATGTCGATGCTCACTCCCAAGGTTCTTGACCATCTGAAGAAACACGGCCAACTACTCGATCTGGAAATCGCCAATGCAATAAAGATTCCGCTCGCCGACGTTCGCGCTGCATTGTCCGAGCTTTCTGCGCAGCAGGAAATCTCCATGTGCAGCGTGACCAGCTTCAAGAACGGCAAGCCGGTCGAAGCGATCCAGTGCCGTATTTTCGGCTACTTCCCCAAGCCCGCACCGGGCCGCAAGCCGGCCAGCAAACCGGTCGAGTAAGCGAACAGGGCAGGCTGCTACACCCGGCAGGCAAGCCTTGCCGGGCCGGTCTGCCCATGCCCTTTCCCGGCCGCTGTCTTGATGCGCGAACAGTTCGCTGACGCGGCGATCCAGCTGTGGTTCGTCCTGCATCGGTTGGGCGCCTTTGCGATGCTCAATCTGCTCGACGAGCCGGCCATTCTGGCCCTGGCGTTCTGTTAGGGCTGGGTAGCGGCGTGCCGGTTCAATGCTGGCGAAAAAGTCTCAGGCGGGGCAGTCGCTGTTCAGCGAAACGCGATTGCGCCCTGCGCGCTTGGCCGCGTACAGGCCGGCATCGGCGAAACGCAGCAGTTGTTGCGGCGCCGAGCTGGCGCGGGGGCGTGTGCTGGCGACGCCGAAACTGCAGGAAATCCGCCCGTCGATTCCCTTCGCGTGGGGAATGCAGAGTTCGAGCGCCGATTGGCGCATGCGTTCGGCCACTGAAAAGGCGCCATTGGCATCGGTGCCAGGCAGAATGGCCACAAATTCCTCGCCGCCGTAGCGGGCGACGCTGTCCTCGACCCGAAAGAGCGATTCACTGAGCGTGCTGGCGACGGCTTTCAGACAGGCATCGCCGGCCTGGTGGCCGTATATGTCATTGAATTGCTTGAAAAAGTCGACATCGCTGAGGACGATGCTGAGTGGGGTGTCGGTGCGCAGGCAGCGCTTCCATTCGGTCGCCAGCATGTCGTCGAAATAACGCCGGTTCGGAATCCCTGTCAGGCTGTCCAGCGTGGCGATTTCCTTGAGTTGCCGATGGACGTCGCATATTTCCCGCTGCCGGGCCGCGATGCGTAGCATGGCGCGCACTTTGGCGAGCAAGACGACCTCCGAAACCGGCTTGCAGATGAAATCGTCGCCGCCAGCCAGGATGCCCTGGGCCAGCAGGTCTTCGTCCGCAATCGATGAGAGGAAGACGATCGGCGTCCAGGGGGCAAAGGCCGAATTGCCGCCCTGTTGTTCCCAGCCTCGAATCGCGCGGGTCAGCGCAATGCCGTCCATTCCCTTCTGGGTGCTGTCGAGCAGCACCAGGCTGGGATTGGCTTCGCGAATGGCTTGCAGCGCATGTTCCGCTTCGCCAACGGCGATGATGCGGAGATCCGGCAACTGGTTCAGGCACTCGCAAATCTGGGCGCGGTCACCCGGCGACGGGTCGATGACGAGAACGGTGGCGTTGCGCGCCATGGCGGGGAAGCGATCAGACATGGTCTTGAGCGGGCTTCAGGTAATCAGTCGTTGATCATATCACCGGACGCGAGGCGGGGATTTTTCTTTGCCCGCTCCCGGAGTAAGATGTTCTTTTTACCATACGGTACCGTCTGGAAAGGCGGCCGTTCATGCAGAGGAGAGGGCAATGCAGCTCAAGGACAAGGTTTTTCTGGTAACCGGTGGTGGTTCCGGTCTGGGGGCGGCGACGGCGAGTGCGCTGGTCGAGGCCGGTGCCCGGGTGGTTCTGGCCGACGTGAATCGTGCGGCAGGTGAAAAGTTGGCGGCTGAACTGGGTGCCAATGCCCTGTTCGTCGAAACCGACGTGACTGGCGAGGCTTCCGCAGCGAATGCCATCAATTCGGCGGTATCCCAATTCGGCGCCCTGCACGGCCTGGTCAATTGCGCCGGTGTGGCACCGGCCGAGAAGGTCGTCGGCAAGGAAGGCCCGCACAAGCTGGAGAGCTTTGCCAAGGTCATCAATATCAACCTGGTCGGCACCTTCAACATGCTGCGCCTGGCCGCCGAGGCCATGCTGAAGAACGAACCGGATGCCGGCGGCGAGCGTGGCGTCATCGTCAATACGGCCTCGGTTGCTGCCTACGAAGGCCAGCTTGGTCAGGCCGCCTATGCCGCTTCGAAGGGCGGCATCGTTGCCCTGACTTTGCCGGTGGCGCGTGAGCTGGCGCGTAGCGGCATCCGTTGCATGACCATTGCGCCGGGCATCATGGAAACCCCGATGCTGCTTGGCATGCCGGCGGAAGTGCAGGACGCCCTGAACAAGATGGTTCCCTTCCCGACGCGCATGGGCAAACCGGCTGAGTACGCTGCGCTGGTCAGGCATATCGCCGAAAACGCCTACCTGAATGGCGAGGTCATCCGTCTGGACGGTGCCATCCGCATGGGCGCCAAATAAACTATACTGCGCCTCCGCCCGTGGCTCGAAAGGCACTTCGGTGCCTTTTTTCTTTGGTATGTCAGCATCTTCCTGTTATCACTGCGGTTTGCCCATTCCCGACGATGTCGACCTGTCGGTCAAGATCGGCGGCGAGACGCGGGCGATGTGCTGCTACGGCTGCCAGGCCGTCGCCCAGTCCATCGTCGAGAACGGTCTGGAGGACTATTACCGCAGCCGCGACGCGCTGCCGGAGTCGCCGCGCGAGGCCATGCCGGCCGTGCTCGAGCAGCTGGCCCTGTTCGATCATGCCGAATTCCAGAAGAGTTTCGTCAAGGAGCTGGGTGAGAGCGAGCGCGAGGCCTCGTTGTTGCTCGAGGGCATTACCTGTGCTGCCTGTATCTGGCTGAACGAACAGCACGTCGGCAAATTGCCCGGCGTGACCGCTGTCGATATCAACTACGCCACGCGCCGTGCCCGTGTTCGCTGGGATGATTCACGCATCAAGCTGTCCGACATCCTGGCCGCCATTGCCGCCATCGGCTACCGGGCGTATCCCTACGATGCTGCCAAGAATGAGGAAATTTCCCGCAAGGAGCGCCGCGATGCCTTGTGGCGCCTGTGGGTGGCCGGTTTCGGCATGATGCAGGTGATGATGTACGCCTACCCGGTGTACATCGCCGATGGCGACATGACGGCCGATGTCGAGGGCCTGATGCGCTGGGCCAGCCTGCTCCTCACCCTGCCGGTCATTTTCTACTCGTCGGCCCCTTTCTTCCGCAATGCCTGGCGTGACCTCAAGCTGCGCCGGGTCGGCATGGATGTGCCGGTGGCGCTGGGCGTGGGCGCGGCCTTCCTGGCGAGTTGCTGGGCGACCTTCACGCAAGGCGGCGAGGTGTATTTCGACTCGGTGACCATGTTCATCTTCTTCCTGCTGGGCGGCCGCTACCTCGAAATGAATGCGCGCCAGAAGGCGATCAGCGTTACTGAAGCCCTCGCCAAGCTGCTGCCTGCCTTCGCGCAAAGGCTCCCGGGTTTTCCGGCTGAGCGGGCGGCCGAGCAATGCGTCGTCGCCGACTTGCGGGCTGGTGACTATGTCCTGGTTCAGGCGGGCGCCATCGTGCCGGCCGACGGCCGCGTGGTCGAGGGGGTGAGCAGCACCAATGAGTCCCTGCTCACCGGAGAAAGCCGACCGGTGCCCAAGTCGCCGGGCGAACTGGTGACCGGCGGTTCGATCAATGCCGAGAGCCCGCTGGTCGTGCAGATCGATCAGGTGGGCGAGGGTACGCGCTTGTCCGCCATCATTCAGTTGATGGAGCGGGCGGCTGCCGAAAAGCCGAAAATCGTCGAATTGGCCGATCGTATCGCCAGCTATTTCGTCGCCGCCCTGCTGCTGGTGTCGATCGCCGTGGCTATCGGCTGGTATCTGGTCGACCCTGCAAAGGCGCTGTGGATTACCGTGTCGGTGCTGGTGGTGACTTGCCCTTGTTCCTTGTCGTTGGCCACCCCGATTGCCCTGACGGTAGCCGGTGGCGCCCTGGCCAAGGACGGCTTGCTGGTGACGCGCGGACATGCCATCGAAACCCTGGCCCGCGCCACCCACTTTGTTTTCGACAAGACAGGAACGTTGACCACGGGGCGCATGCATCTGGTCGATACCCTGCCCACGGCCGGACTTTCGGGTGATGAATGCCTGGCCCTGGCCGCTGCGCTGGAGCACGCGTCCGAGCACCCCTTGGCCAATGCCCTGCGGCAGGCCTTTTCAGGTGACTTGCCGCAAGTCGGCGAAGTGCGAAATGAGCCCGGGCAGGGCATCGAGTCGCTGGTTGGTGGTCGCCGTTACCGAATTGGCCGCCCGGATTACGCGCTTGGCCTGAGTGCCGGCAACTTGCCGGAAACCGCAGCCCACTGGCTGGAGAGTGGCGACACGGTCGTTGCCCTGGGGGATGAAACCGGTTGTCTGGCGCTGTTCCGGATTGGTGATGAGCTGCGCGCCGAATCGCTGGCTCTGGTGAATTACTTGCGTGCCGCCGGCAAAAAGATCGTGCTGCTGACCGGGGATGCCGAAAGCGTGGCGCGCCGCATAGCCGAGAGCCTGGGTATCGAGGATGTGCGGGCCGGTGTCACGCCGCAGGGCAAGCACGAATGCGTCACGGCCCTGCAGGCGGCCGGCGCCGTGGTGGCGATGGTGGGTGACGGGGTGAACGACGCACCCGTGCTGGCCCAGGCGCAGGTATCGGTGGCCATGGGGGGCGGGGCGCAACTGGCGCGCACGCAATCGGATTTCGTGCTGTTGTCGGAAAATCTCGATCACTTGCGCTTCGGTCTCCAGCGGGCCCAGCGCACCCTCAGTATCATTCGCCAGAACCTGTGGTGGTCGTTCGCGTACAATTTTGTGGCGCTGCCGCTGGCAATAGCGGGCTATGTAACCCCCTGGCTGGCCGGTATCGGCATGTCGGCCAGTTCCCTGCTGGTCGTCCTCAACTCGCTGCGTATTCAGCGCCAGGAGACTGACTGATGGAAAGCGTTTACTTGTTGATTCCGGTTTCTGTGCTGCTCGTGTTCGGCATCGCGATTGCCTTTTGGTGGTCGGTGCGCAGTGGGCAGTTCGACGATCTGGAGGGGCCTGGGTTCCGGGTGCTGATGGATGACAATCCGCCCAAGCCGCCGGCAGGGGCAGGGGCAGGGGCAGCGGATGTGGATGTGGATGCTGATAAAGCTGGGAAAGTTTGACCTGAGTCAACGAGCTCTTGCGAGCGAGTGACGATAATCCTGCCATTGCAAGGTGAGTGCCTTGCGAAAATTCTCTGTTGGGGTTGGGGTGCGTTACGACGCACCCTTTTTTTGTCCTAAGTTTACCTGAATAGGCGTCTGTAGGTAGGTAATTCGGACTATTTTGACCTAGATAATCGGTAGGTTGATCTATGTCAAAACGACCCCGTTCGACTAGAATACCATCGTTTCTATGTGCCCCCTTGGTCTCAGGGAGGTGGGCATCCCGTTTTTTATTAACGAGAGGTGGGTTCATGTCTGGAACGCAAACCACATATAACGATAAGGTCGTACGGCAATTTGCCGTCATGACCGTCATTTGGGGCATCGTCGGCATGTTGGTCGGTGTCATTATCGCGGCGCAGCTAGTCTGGCCGGAACTTAATATCGGGCCCTGGTTGCACTTCGGGCGCCTGCGTCCGCTGCACACCAACGCGGTTATTTTTGCGTTTGGTGGCTGCGCCCTGTTCGCAACCTCCTACTGGTGCGTCCAGCGTACCAGCCACGTACGCTTGTGGGGTGGCCCGCTGGTTCCCTTCACGTTCTGGGGCTGGCAGATCGTCATTTTGTTGGCTGCGATCACCCTGCCGCTTGGCCTGACCTCCGGCAAGGAGTATGCAGAGCTGGAGTGGCCGATCGATATCCTGATCACCCTGGTCTGGGTTTCGTATGCGCTGGTCTTCTTCGGCACCATCGCCGTGCGCAAGGTTTCCCACATCTATGTGGCCAACTGGTTCTTCGGTGCCTTCATCATCGCCGTTGCCCTTCTGCACATCGTCAACAGCATGGAAGTGCCGGTCTCGCTGACCAAGTCCTACTCCATGTACTCCGGCGTGCAAGACGCAATGATCCAGTGGTGGTACGGTCATAACGCGGTCGGCTTCTTCCTTACGGCGGGCTTCCTCGGCATGATGTACTACTTTGTGCCGAAGCAGGCTGGCCGTCCGGTCTATTCCTATCGGCTGTCCGTGGTCCACTTCTGGGCCCTGATCTTCACCTACATGTGGGCCGGTCCGCACCACCTGCACTACACCGCCCTGCCGGACTGGACCCAGTCCGTGGGTATGGTTTTCTCGCTGATTCTGCTGGCTCCGTCCTGGGGTGGCATGATCAACGGCATCATGACCCTGTCGGGTGCATGGCATAAGCTGCGCGACGATCCGATCCTGAAGTTCCTGATCACCTCGCTGTCTTTCTACGGTATGTCCACGTTCGAAGGCCCGATGATGTCGATCAAGACGGTCAATGCGCTGTCGCACTACACCGACTGGACGGTCGGCCACGTGCACTCCGGTGCCTTGGGCTGGGTGGCCATGGTTTCCATCGGTTCCATCTACTATCTGCTGCCGAAGCTCTTCGGCAAGACCGAGATGTACAGCACCAAGCTGGTGACGACCCACTTCTGGATCGCGACCATCGGTACTGTTCTCTACATCGCTTCGATGTGGATCGCCGGTGTGATGCAGGGCCTGATGTGGCGTGCAGTCAACGCCGACGGTACGCTGGCTTACAGCTTCGTTGAATCGGTCAAGGGTTCCTACCCGTTCTGGGCGATCCGTTGGCTGGGTGGCGTCCTCTTCCTGTCCGGCATGCTGTTGATGGCTTACAACATGTTCAAGACGATTGCCGGTGGCAAGACTGAAGATGCGCCGGTGATGGTTCCGGCCGGTCATCACGCCTGATTAGGGAGAAATAACAATGATCAAGCATGAGCAAATTGAAAAGAGCGTCGGGCTGCTGATCGTCCTGACCTTGCTCACCGTGATTTGGGGCGGTCTGCTCGAAATCGTTCCGCTCTTCTTCCAGAA
>JAEUOE010000197.1 GCA_016790885.1 Dechloromonas sp.
GCAAGTTCGGCCCGCACCCTGGCCACCGCATCGACGATGAACTGCTCGCGCTCGCTGCGCTTCTCGTCCAGCATCTTGGCGATTTTCTTGTAGGTATCCGGGTGGATGAAGCGGAAGGAGAGGTCTTCCAGTTCCCACTTCAGTTCCCAGACGCCCAGGCGGTTGGCCAGCGGCGAGTAGAGTTCCAGCGTTTCGCGCGCCACCTGCACGCGCAGGTCGTCCGGATGCGCCGCGTAGAAGCGCAGGGTCTGCGTCCGGCTGGCCAGGCGCAGCAGCACGACGCGGATGTCCTCGACCATGGCGAGCAGCATCTTGCGCAGCACTTCGATCTGCGCCTTCATTTCGGCCGGGTTGACCTCACCCGCCTCGATATTGGTGGCGACGAAGCCCTTGGTGATCGGGCGCAGCCGGTTCAGGCGCGAAATGCCTTGGACCAGATGCGCCGCCGGCTTGCCGAAGCGCTCCTCGATGCGGGCCACGCCGTGATGCTCGTCGTAGGACGGAATGGCGAAGAGCAACGCGGCAATACGCGATTCGGCATCGAGCTTGAGGCCGGCGATGATGACCGCCATGCCCAGGGCATGCGACCAGATACGCTCGCCGCTCCCCAGGTTCTTGTCGCCGTAGGTTTCCCAGGCGTATTCGACGGCCGTCTTGAGACGCTCGGCATCGACCGGGGTCAGGCCTTCGGTGAGGGTGGCGAGGAATTGCTCGAAGTCGCTCAGGGCGGCGACGGAATGGACGACGGATACCATGGCGCGGATTATAAGGCGGATCATCGGCATGCAATGCGGGCAAAATCCACACATCGCCGGCCGATGGCCGCGCAGCGCGCTTCTCCGGCCGCCGGCTTGCGTTATGATGAATGCTCCGTCTCCCGAGCAATGGTCATGGTTCGGAATAAACTCTCCGCTCTGCGCGTCGCTGGTCTGTTCTGCCTGGGCCTGCTTGCCGGCATCGTGCAGGCTGCCGGGGAGCTGGCCAAGCCGGTACGGATCGGCGTCCTCGCCTACCGCGGCGCCGAACAGGCCGAGCGCGAATGGCAGGCGCATGCCGATTACCTGACGGCAAAACTGCCCGCCTACGCCTTCCGCATCGTTCCCCTCGACTACAAGGCCCTCGGCGAAGCCATCGACAACCGCAGCATCGAGCTGCTCATCACCAACACCGGCCACTACACCGAACTGGAAGCGACCGGCCAGGTCTCGCGCATCGCCACCCGGCTGGTCGCCGGCCCGGATGGCCCGCTCAACCGTTTTGGCGGCACTGCCATTGCGCTGGCCAGCCGCAACGACCTTGCGCACTACCGCGACCTGAAGGGCCAGCGCCTGCTGATCCCCGAAAAATCCAGTCTCGGCGGCTGGCAAGTGCACGTGCGCGAAGCCCTCGCCCAAGGCACCCAGCTGGAAAAGGCGGTCGCCAGCCTGCGCGAAACGCACAACCACGAGCGCGTCGTCGCCGGGGTGCTGGCCGGCGAGGCCGATGCCGGCTTTATCCGCTCCGACCTGATCGAGGCGATGATCGCCGACGGCAAACTGCAAGCCGGGGCGCTCAAGGTGATCGACGCGCATACGACGCCCGGCTACCCCTATCTGCACAGCACCCGGCTCTATCCCGAATGGCCGTTCGCCCGCGTCGGCGACTTTCCCGAGGACATCACCAAGGCTGTTCTGATCGCCCTGCTCGACATGAAGCCCGATGATGCCGCCGCCCGCCAGGCGCACATTCACGGCTGGACGCTGCCGCAGAACTACCAGCCGGTGCTCGACCTGTTCCGCGAGGCGCGTTTCGGCCCCTACGCCCGGCACGACATCACCTGGGACGACCTCGTCGCCCGCCACGGCGTCAGCCTGCTCGGCACCGCGGCGACCATGCTGCTCCTGCTCCTCGCCGCCCTGTGGGCCACCCTGCGCAGCAACCGCGTGCTGCACGACAACGAAGCCTCGCTGCGCCTGGCCGGCGGCGTTTTTGCCCACGCCGAGGAAGGCATCCTGATCACCGACGCCAGCGGCCATATTGTCCGGGCCAACGACAGCGTCAGCCGCATCACCGGCTACAGCCAGGCCGAGCTGATCGGCCAGACGCCCCGCCTTTTCCGCTCCGGCCGCCAGGAGAAGGATTTCTACGAAAACATGTGGCAGACCCTGCTCGCGGCCGGCTCCTGGCGCGGCGAAATCTGGAACCAGCGCAAGGACGGCACGCCCTACGCCCAGCGCACCAGCATTTCGTCGATCCGCGACCGCGATGGCAGCATCACCCATTTCATCGGCCTGTTCTCCGACGTCACCGCCCTGAAGAACAACCAGGAACAGCTGGAAAAGATGGCCTACTACGATGCGCTGACCGGCCTGCCCAACCGCCTGCTGCTTTCCGACCGCCTGAAGCAGGCCGTCGCCCAGTCCAACCGGCGCGGCGACCTGCTCGCCGTGTGCTATCTCGATCTCGACAATTTCAAGCCGATCAATGACCGCTGGGGGCACGCCGCCGGCGACCGCCTGCTGATCGAGGTCGCCCGCCGCCTGACCCAGTGCCTGCGCCAGAACGACACGGTCAGCCGCCTGGGTGGCGACGAGTTCGTGCTGCTGGTCAGCGAACTGCCCAGCTTCGCCGAATGCGAGCAGACCCTGAACCGCCTGACCGACGTGCTTAATGCCCCCTTCACCATCGAGAACGAGCAGGTGCAGGTCACCGCCAGCATCGGCGTCACCCTCTACCCGACCGACAGCCTCGACCCCGACACCCTGCTCCGCCATGCCGACCAGGCGATGTACGCCGCCAAGCAGGCCGGTCGCCATCGCTTCCAGCTCTTCCGCCAACCCGGCGACAGCAAGGCCGGCCCGCTGGGTACCGGCCAGGATGAACTGCAGCGGGCGCTGGCCAACCGTGAATTCGTGCTCTTTTACCAGCCCAAGGCCAACATGCGGACCGGGCATGTTTTCGGCGCCGAGGCGCTGCTGCGCTGGCAGCATCCGGAAAAAGGCCTGCTCACGCCGGACCACTTCCTCGCCTTGTTCGAGCAGAACGGCATGCAGCGCGACTTGGGTGAATACGTCATGGAGACCGCGCTGCGCCAGATGGAAAGCTGGCTGGCCGACGACCTGCAGCTGACGGTCAGCGTGAACATCGACGCCCACCACCTGCAACGGCAGGATTTCCTGGCCCGCCTGCAGCAGATTCTCGCCAGCCACCCGGCGGTATCGCCCCGGCAACTGGAGATCGAGATTCTGGAAACCGCCGCCCTGCAGGATCTGGCGCAGGTTTCGCAGCGCATCGCCGAATGCCGCAAGCTTGGCGTGCAGTTCGCCATCGACGATTTCGGCACCGGCTATTCGTCGCTCTCCTACCTCAAGCAACTGCCCATGCAGACGCTGAAGATCGACCGCTCCTTCGTCCATGACATGCTCGAAGACCCGGACGACCTGGCCATCGTCGACGGCATTGTCGGCCTGGCCAACGCCTTCCGCCGCCAGGTCATCGCCGAGGGCATCGAGACGGTGGAGCACGGCAGCATGCTGATCCATCTCGGTTGCGATCAGGGCCAGGGTTACTGCATCGCCCGCCCGATGCCCGGCGACCGCCTGCCGGCCTGGGTGCGCGACTGGCAGTCCCCGGCCGCCTGGCTGGAGGCCGTCCATTGGCCGCCCGAGGACAGCGCCTTGCTGACCGTGGAAATCGACCATATTCGCTGGATCCGCCAATTTGCCGCCCTCATCGAGGCACCCCCCGGGCAGTCGGCGGACATGCCGGAACTCGACCCGACGGCCTGCCGTTTCGGGCAGTGGCTGATTCAGGACGGCCTGCGCCGCTATCGCCATCTGCCCAACTTTGCCGGCATCGTGCCGACGCATGACGCGGTGCACCAACTGGCCAGCGAGTTGCTCGCCCTGCATGCGGTGGAACCCGAAGCGGCACGCGACCGGCTGGGCGAGCTGTTCGCATTGCGCGACCGGCTGGTGGCCGAATTGCGGGCGCTGCGCGAGGCAGTCGTGCGCAGCGGCTTCAGCACCGCTCAGGAAGGCGCCGGGTAGGATTTACCCCAAGTTCGGCCACGCCTGCCTTCAGGCATAATCCGCCGACCATGCGCAAACTGTTCGCCAACCCCTATCTGCTGCTGACCCTGACCGTCCTCTCCTGGTCGGGCAACATGGTCATCGGACGCGGCATCCGTGGCGACATCCCGCCGCTGACGCTGGCCTTCTGGCGCTGGGTGATCGCCTTCCTGCTCGTCCTGCCGCTCGCCCTGCCCCACCTCAAGACGCAATGGCCGCTGCTGAAGAAGGGCTGGAAGCCGCTGCTCGTCCTCGGCCTGCTCGGCGTCGGCGGCTACAACACCTTCGCCTACCTGGCCCTGCAGCACACCTCGGCGACGAACGCCACGCTGCTCAATTCCTTCATCCCGATCGCCACCATCGCCATTTCCTGGGCTTTTCTCGGCAAGCACTTGCGACGCCCCGAGGCCATCGGCGTCTTCGTCTCGCTGTGCGGGGCGCTGACCATCGTGTCGCGCGGCGACCTCGGCGTGCTGGCCAATTTCAACCTCAATCTCGGCGATATCTGGATGCTCATTGCCGTGCTCGACTGGGCCATCTACACCGTGGCGCTGGCCTGGCGGCCGGCCGGCGTGCATCCGATGCTCATGCTGGGCAGCACCATCGCCATCGGCCTGCTCGCCCTCGGCCCGGCCTACGCCTGGGAAATGGCGCAGGGCCAGCACATCAACGTGCACCTCGGCTCGCTGGCGGCGCTGGCCTATGTCGGCATCTTCCCCAGCTTCCTCGGCTACATTTTCTACAACAAGGGAATCGCCGAGGTCGGCCCCAACAAGGGCAGCCTGTTCATCCACCTGATGCCGGT
>JAEUOE010000227.1 GCA_016790885.1 Dechloromonas sp.
CGCCAAGGTCGGCGGCCAGCTGGTACCGCTCAACACGGCGCTGGAAACCGGGCAGGAAGTCGAGATCGTTACCGCCAAGGTCGGCGGGCCGTCGCGCGACTGGCTCAATCCGTCGCTCGGCTACATCCACACCAAGAGCGCGCGGGTCAAGGTGCGCTCGTGGTTCTCCAACCTGGCGCTGGAAGAGACCCTGTCCGAAGGGCGCGGCATCATCGCCAAGGAATTGCAGCGCGCCGGGCAGACCAGCGCCAACATCGAGGAGCTGGCGCACAAGCTGGGCTTCGCCAAGGCCGACGACCTGTACATTGCCGCAGCGCGCGGCGACCTCAATCAGCGGCAGTTCCAGGCCGTGGCCAAGGGCGGCGACCTGCTCGCCGAAACGCAGTTGCCGGACGAGGTGGTGGCCAAGCCAGCCAAGCCGGTCGAGGGCAACCAGGGCATTTTGATCGTCGGTGTCGACAAGCTGCTGACCCAGCTCGCCCGTTGCTGCAAGCCGGCGCCGCCGGACGAAATCCAGGGCTTCATCACGCGCGGCAAGGGTATTTCCATCCACCGCATGGATTGCCCCAATTTCGCCAACCTGGCGGCGCTGCACCCCGAGCGGGTCATCGAGACCGACTGGGGCGTGCAGACGACCGGCGTTTTCGCCTGCGACATCATCGTCGATGCGCACGACCGCCAGGGCCTGCTGCGCGACATCTCGGAAATCTTCACGCGGGAACGGCTCAATGTGGTCGGCGTCAATACCCAGTCCAAGCAGGGCAAGGCGCACATGAGCTTTACCGTCGAAATCACCAACCTGCAGCAACTGCAGCGCACGCTGACGCTGATCCACGATGTCGAAGGCGTGGTCGGCGTCCGCCGCGCCTGATTACCGGAGAGCCCGCATGAAAGGCCATTTCGCTGCCATCGCCCTGATCGTCATCGGCGCCGTTGCGCTGGGCGTCAATCTCGACCTGTTCGAACTCGATCTCGTCGCCCTGATCAGGAAATGGTGGCCGCTGGCGCTGATCGCGCTGGGTGTCGGGCTGTTCCTTACGCCGGACGATCGGCAGCGTAGCTGACGACCTTGTTGCGGCCGCCGTTCTTGGCGCTGTAAAGCGCCGTGTCGGCGCGGTGCAGCAGCTTTTCCAGGTCAATCGTCGCGTCGTCCAGGCAGGCCACGCCAATCGACAGGGTGCACTGCAGTGTCTGGCCGTCGCCGATATCGATGGCCTGGGTCGCGATCTGCTGGCGCAGCCGCTCGGCGACCAGAATGGCGCCGCCCAGGCCGGTTTCCGGCAACATCACGGCAAACTCCTCGCCGCCCAGGCGTCCGGCGATATCGGCATCGCGCAGCGCCTTGCGTATCTGTTCGGAAACGGCCGCCAGCACCAGGTCGCCGGTGCGGTGGCCGTGGCTGTCATTGACCCGCTTGAAATGGTCGATGTCGACCATCAGCAATGACAGCTTGCCGCCGTAGCGCTGGCTGCGGCCCAGTTCGTGCCGGGCCAGGCCCATGAAATGCCGGCGGTTGCACAGGCCGGTCAGTTCGTCGTACTGCGACAGGCGTTCGAGTTCTTTCTGGTAGTGCTTGATCTGCGTGATGTCGGTCGAGATGCCGCAGATTCCGGTGATGTCGCCCTCCGTGCTGCGGGTCGGGAACTTGACCGACAGGAAGAAGGTTTCGCCGCGTTCGTCGCGCAGGGATTCCTCGGCCTTGATGGCGTGGCCGGTTTGCATCACGGCCAGGTCGACCTGGCGATAGGCCTCGGCCATCTCTGCCGGGAAGATTTCGGCGTCGGTCCTGCCCAGCGTCGCGGCACGGGGCAGGCCGGTGACTTCCTCTTGCGCCCGGTTGACCAGCAGGTAGCGGCCTGCGCGATCCTTGACATAGGTGGCATCCGGGCTGTTCTCGATGACATCGGCCAGGAAGTGGCGATTTTCGGAAAGCGCCGCGCGCAGGGCGTTTTCCTCGCTCAGGTCGCGGACAATGCCGACGAAGAACTGGTCGTCCGGGGTTTCCACCTCACTGACCCCGAGGTGCATCGGGAACAGTTCGCCATTCTTGCGCTGCCCCTGGACTTCGCGCCCGATGCCGATGATCCTGCGCTCGCCGGTCGCCAGGTAGTCGCCGATGTAGGTGTCGTGCGCCTCCCGGTGGGGCGATGGCATCAGCATCTTGACGTTCTCGCCCAGCACTTCCCGGGCGGTGTAGCCAAAAATGCCCTCGGCTGCCTTGTTGAACGCAGTGATGCGGCCCGCCCGGTCGATGCGGATGACGCCTTCGATGAGTTGGTCCACGGTGGCCGTTGCCGAACGCTGGCTGGCAACGATGCGGATCATCGCCTGGATGCGCAGGTCGAGCAGCAGGGGCTGCACCGGCTTGTGCAGGTAGTCGTCGGCGCCGGCCATGAAGCCGTCGAGCAGGTGCGCCTCGTCGTGGTGGCCGGTGACAATGATGACCGGCACCCAGGTCTGCGTCGGAATCCGCCGTATCCGCCGGATCGCTTCCAGGCCGCCGATACCGGGCATTTCGATATCCATCAGGACCAGTTCGGGCGTCTCGTCGCGAAACGCTGCGACGGCTGCCTCGCCGCTGGTGACGAAGCGGACCTGGTGCCCGTTGCTGCGCAGTTGCCCGCAGATCATTTCACCAATCGAGGGGCTGTCATCGGCAAGAAGAATGCGCAAAGCTTTCATTATTGGCGGTTTTCTCGTGGGTGATTGATTGCGTTACTTTTGCCAGATGATAACCGCAGCGAGCGGGTACGGTAAGGACTATTCGGCCAGATTCTCGATCAGCACGAAGAGCCGGCGATAAAACTCGGCATCGGCAATCGTTTCCTCGCCCACCTTGACCAGCGCATTCTTGTCCGTTGGCCAGGGCACCGAAATCGAGCCCAGCCCGGTGACCGACAGGCCGGTGCTGCTGCCGCCGGCCTTCAGTTCGTAGCGGATCTGCTGGGCGCTGGCGTAGATCGTGGTATCCCGGCCGGTGCTCATGCAGGTCAGCGTGATGCGCAGTTGCACCAGATGTTCGGCCTCCGGCTGGAAGGACTTGGTGCCGCGGATATTGCTCGGTACCGTCGCATCGACTTCGTAGGCCTGGCTGAGCAGGGCGCGTTTGCCGTATTCGCAGAGCACCAGCGGCGGCAGGTCGCTGTGGAACTGGAAAGGCGTTTCGGCCTCGAAGGATTCAGCCCGGTAGACCGGCGCCGGCTTGCTCGCGCATCCGGCCAGCGCCAGGGCGAGCAGGAGGGCAATGAGTCGAGGCGGAGCAAAAGAGGGCATGGCGTGCGGGAGCGGGACGGAAAGCGGAGCGTATCTTATCAGGCGACGGGTGGGAGTTCTCCCGATAAACCGTCGGGCTGCCGGACGCCAGCTAACCTGTGCCTATGTTGTCCTGGACAAAATAGGCGGGGCTTCGTATAGTCAGAGTACGCCGACTTACCACGGCAACTGCTTTGTTCACCTGCCGTATTCTTCATACCCAGGATGCCTGCCATGACGACCCTGACCCATCCCGACTCTCCCGCCCTCGCTCAGGCCTTGCCCCGCCACGTGGCCTGGCTCGGCTATGGCGGCCTGCTGCCCTTCGTCGGCCTGGCTGCCCTGGCCGGGTTCGATCCGCATCACCTGCTGGTCTGGTCGGATGCGCTGGTCGGCTACGGGGCGGTGATCCTCAGTTTCATCGGCGCCCTGCATTGGGGCGTGGCGATGAGCGCGCCCGGCCTCGACCCGGCACGCCGTCGTCGGGCCTTCGTGTGGAGCGTGGTGCCTGCGCTGCTCGCCTGGCCGGCCACCGTGCTCGCCGGCAGTATCGCGCCGCTGATCCTGGTGCTCGGTTTTGTTGTGCATTTTGTCATGGACAAAATGCTGGTCGGGCCGGCGGGCTTGCCGGCGTGGTACTTGCCGTTGCGCCTGCGCCTGACCCTGGTCGCCTGTCTGTGCCTGCTGCTCAATGCCTGGCAGGGCTTGAGCCTGTTGTCATGAGCAATTTCTGGTTCCGTCGCCTACCCGGTTCGCGGCGCGAGCCGGCGGGCGCCGAGCGTGTCGTCTTGCGCCGCCTGCCGAAAATACTGGTCATCGGCTCGCTGCTTCTTGCGCTGCCCGCGCTGTTCGTCCGCCTGGTCGATACCCTGGCGCCCGGCGTGTGGTCGGCAGGCAGCCTGATGACTACCGATATCTACGTCGTCAGCCTGATCATCCTGCACTGGACGGTGGTGCTGACGGTCGCCATCGCCGCCTTCATCGTCCTGGTCATGAAAGGGCCGGCCTTCGTGGCCGATGCCTACCCGCTGGACGAGTTGGACACGCTGGAATCGACGCCTGGCAAGGGGCCGCGATGAGCCAGTCCGACAAGGCTGCGGCCGTACCGAGCAGCCGCCTGGCCCGGCTGGCGCGCCTGGGCAGCCTGGCCTCCGGGGTGGCCGGCGGCATGCTGGCCGAAGGCGTGCGCCAGTGGTCGCGCGGCAACCGGCCGAGCGTCGGCGACCTGTTGCTGACGCCGGGCAACGCGCAGCGCGTCGCCAACCAGTTGTCGCGCCTGCGCGGCGCCGCCATGAAGGTCGGGCAATTGCTGTCGATGGACGCCGGCGACCTGATGCCGCCCGAACTGGCGGCCATCCTGGCCAGGCTGCGCGCCGATGCGCAAGCCATGCCGATGAGCCAGCTGGTGCCGGTGCTCGAAGCCGCCTGGGGGGCGGGCTGGGACCGGCATTTCGAGCGCTTTTCCTTCACCCCGCTGGCCGCCGCGTCGATTGGCCAGGTGCATGCGGCGCAACTGAAGAGCGGCGAGCGCCTGGCGATCAAGGTGCAGTATCCCGGCGTGCGGCAGAGCATTGCCAGCGATGTCGATAACGTGGCGACGCTGCTCCGCGTCTCCGGCCTGCTGCCGCGCACCCTCGATTTCGCGCCCTTGCTCGAAGAAGCGAAGCGGCAGTTGCACGACGAGGCCGACTACCTGAAGGAAGCGGCCTACCTGGAGGCCTATCGCGGCCGCCTGGCCGACCACGGCGATTTCTCGCTGCCCACCGTGCATCGCGCGCTGACCACGCCGGACATCCTGGCCATGGGTTTCATGGACGGCGTACCTATCGAATCCCTCGACGCGGCGCCGCAGGCCGAGCGCGACCGGGTGCTGGGCCTCCTTTTTGAGTTGCTGTTCCGCGAAATATTCGAGTTTCGCTGCGTGCAGACCGATCCCAATTTCGCCAACTACCGCTACGACGAGGCGAGCGGCCGGCTGGTGCTGCTCGACTTCGGCGCCACGCGGCATTTCTCGGCGGGCTGCATTGAAGCCTACAGCCGCCTGCTGCGGGCCGGGCAGTGCGGCGATCTTGAAAA
>JAEUOE010000231.1 GCA_016790885.1 Dechloromonas sp.
GCGCCCGAGCTTCTTGACTGCCTTGGCCGCCGGCAAGACCCGCAGGCCGTGCATCGGCTGCAGGAGCACCTGCGACAGCGGGGTTTCGCGCTGCACCACGTTGAGCAAATCACTCCGGGCGATCAAGCCGAAGGTCGAGGCGATGTCGTCACCCGGGGCGTGCTCGTCGATGATGAGGACTTCCTTGCCCAGGCGAGCCAGCGCCACGCCTATGTTGGCTACTGCCACACTGCGCCCAACCCCCTCGCAACCTGCGACAAAGGTGACGACCTGCAACTGCTGTCCGCCACCGAGCAGGCGACGCAAGCCGGCAGCCTGATCGACGCGAAAATCAGCCACGACGCCCCCCAACCGCAACCATGCCGGCATTGGCCATCATCATCGCCGGTTCGACGCCGTCGAATTTGTGCGGGGAAGTCTCAGGCACGTCCTTGAAGGCGCGGTGCAGCAGATAGCTGCGGTTCGGCAGGTGCAGGTCTTCCGGCACGCGCTGGCCGTTCGAGACATAAAGCAACTTCAGGTTGTGGCGCATGATCACGTCGAGCGCAGTTGCCAGGCTGGCCGCTTCGTCGATCTTGGTCAGGATGCAACCAGCCAGCGACTCTCCGGCGTAGGCACGCACCACATCATCGAGCGTATCGCCCCGGGCGGTCGAATTGAGCAGTAACAGACGCTGCACGGCGCAGCCGGCCAGCATGTCGGTCAACTCCGGGACCAGCTTGTCCTTCTGGCTCATACCCATGGTATCGATCAATACCATGTGCTTGTTCTGCAGTTCGTGCAGGGTCTGTCGCAATTCGACGGCATCCTTGACCAGATGAACCGAAACACCAAGGATGCGGCCATAGATGCGCAACTGCTCGTGGGCGCCGATCCGGTAACCGTCGGTCGTCACCAGGGCCACCTTGCTCGGCCCATGACGCAATACGCAACGAGCGGCCAGCTTGGCGGTCGTGGTCGTTTTGCCCACCCCGGTGGGGCCGACCAGGGCATAGACACCGCCTCGATCGACAATATCGTTTTCAACCCCAATCGTGGTCAGCGATCGGTCGGCCGCACCCTTGACCCAGGCCATGGCCTCGACATTGCTCATTTCCTGCGGCAGATCGGACAACAGGTCGCGCGCGAACTGTGGTGAGAATCCGGCATCCAGCATCTGGCGCAGGATGTCGGTTTTCACGGGCTCCGAACGGGCGACCTCGCCCCAGGCGAAACCCGCCAGATGCTGCTCGACGATCTTGCGTAGTGAGCGAATTTCCTCCATGACCTCCATCGGCACCACTTCGGCCTCGGCTCGCCGCGGAGCAGCTGCTTGCGCAGCCAGGGCGGGCTGAACGGCGGGCTGGGCAACCGGCACCGGTCGTTGCTGCGGCTGCGACTGGACTGCCGGACGATTCATTTCCAGATTGCGCAGGGCACTGCTTTTCGGAATGCCGGCATTTACCGTCGCCGCCGGCTTCTGGAGTATGGCCTGGTGCATGACCGGGCGCTGAACCTGGGGGACAGGCGGCACGGGCGCCGGAGGAACCGGCTGGGAAATGCGGGCCCGCGCCGAATTGAGTACGACGCGATAGTCGTCATCAGCACCCATCTGCGCCTGCGGTCTTTGGGCCGGTGCGCTATCAGCCACCGGGGTCGGCACGATCATGGCCATGTCCCGTGCCGCGACGGCCATGATCTCCACACCACCGGGAACGCCCCGGTTGGACAGGATGATGGCGTCGTTACCCAGCGTCTCCTTGACCTTCCTCAGGGCGTCCCTTGCGTTGGTGGCGATGAATTTTCTGACGTTCATGTTCTACCTCCGATGATCGAGGTCACCTTGATAATTCGAGTTTCCGGCACTTCATTGTGGGAAAGCACCTTCAGTTGTGGGATGGTCCGCCGCAGGAAGCGGGACAAGAGTAGCCGCAGGCTGCCTGGCACCAGCAAAACCGCCGGCAGGCCCAGACTTTCCTGGCGCTGCGCAGCAGCAGCCGTTTCGCGTATCAGCGTATCGGCCAGACCCGGTTCGAAGCTGGTGTTCTCCGAGCCTCCGGCCACGGCCTGCGACAGCAGGCGCTCCAGCGTCGGATCGAGCGACATGACCTGCATTTCGCCATTACCCGGGAAGAGTTGCTGAACGATGGCGCGGCCGAGAGCCGTACGCACCTGAATGCCCAGGTCGTCGGCGTTCTGGGTTCGCGTGGCGTGATCGGCGACCGTTTCGATGATGGTCCGCATGTCGCGGATGTGGACACCTTCTTCCAGCATGCCCTGGAGCACCTTCTGCAAGGTACCGAGCGGCAATACCTTGGGGACCAGATCCTCGACCAGCTTGGGCATTTCCTTGGCCAGGTGATCGAGCAATTGCTGCACCTCCTGACGGCCCAGCAATTCGGCAGCATGCGTCAGAATCAGGTGATTGAGATGCGTGGCAACGACCGTCGAGGCATCGACCACGGTGTAGCCATAGGCCTGCGCCTGGTCCCGCTGCCCGGCATCGATCCAGGTCGCCGGCAAGCCAAAGGCTGGATCCTTGGTATTGGCGCCGTTTAGCGTGCCGGCGACCCGCCCCGGATTGATTGCCAGATATTGACCGGCAAAGGCCTCGCCCTGACCGATTTCGACCCCCTTGAGCAAAATGCGATAGGTGTTCGGTTTCAACTCGAGGTTGTCGCGAATGTGGATCGGCGACACCAGGAAACCGACCTCCTGGGCAAATTTCTTTCGGATACCGCGAATTCGGCGCAGGAGTTCGCCATCCTGCGACTTGTCCACCAGCGGAATCAGGCGATAGCCGACTTCCAGGCCCAGCACGTCGAGCGGCGCCACATCGTTCCAGCTGGCTTCGAGTGCTTCCTGTACCGGCGGCGGAGCAACCGGCAATGGGGTTTCCACCACCCGCTTTTCCTTTTGCGCGATATTCCAGGCAAACCAGCCCAGCGTCGACGCCAGCAGCAGGAAGACCAGATTCGGCATGCCCGGGATCAGTCCGAGAAAGCCGACGATGGCGGCGGTGATGCCGATCGCCTTCGGATTTCGGAACATCTGGCCCATCACCTGCTGGCCGATATCGCGGTCATCGGAAACACGGGTGACGACCATACCCGCCGCGATTGACACGATCAGTCCGGGGATCTGGGCCACCAGACCATCGCCGATGGTCAGCAGGGTGTAGTTCTTGGCCGCCTGGGCCAGCTCCATGTTGTGCTGCATGACGCCAACGATCAGGCCGCCGACCACGTTGAGCAACATGATGATGATGCCGGCCACGGCATCACCCCGGACGAACTTGGAAGCACCGTCCATGGAGCCGAAGAATTCGGATTCGCGGGAAATGTCGCTGCGCCGGCGGCGCGCCTCTTCCTCGCCGATCAGACCGGCGTTGAGGTCGGCATCGATGGCCATCTGCTTGCCGGGCATCGCATCGAGGGTGAAACGAGCCGACACTTCGGCCACCCGCCCGGCACCCTTGGTAATCACGACAAAGTTGATTACGACCAGGATCATGAAAACCAGGATGCCCACCGTGAAATTGCCACCGACCAGGAAGTGCCCGAAGGCCTCGATTACCTTGCCGGCCGCGTCCGGGCCGGTATGCCCTTCGAGCATGACGACCCGGGTCGATGCGACGTTCAGCGACAGGCGCAGCAGAGTGGTAACCAGCAGCACGGTCGGGAAGACCGAGAAATCGAGCGTTTTCTGGGTATTGACCGCAATCAGCAGGACCAACACCGAAATGGCGATATTGAAGGTGAAGAACACATCCAGCACGAAGGCGGGAAGCGGCAGCACCATCATGGCCAGAATCATCAGGATGAGGACGGGCGCAGCCAGCTGGGTGACGTTCATCCGCCCCAGGAAGTTCTGCATGCTCATCGATGAGACAGCCATTTACGCAGCCTCCGGAACGAGTTCAGGTGGCACTGGCAGGTCGCGTGGCGGGACCGGATATACCCCCCCCGCCTGCCGCCAGTTGGCCAACTGGTAGATATAAGCAAGAACCTCCGCAACTGCGTTGTACAGGGCGGAGGGAATTTCTGCATCGATCTCGGTATGTTTGTAGAGCGCTCGCGCCAAAGGTGGCGCCTCCAGTATCGGCACCGCGTTCTCGCCGGCAATCTCCCTGATTTTCAGGGCGATTGCTCCGGCCCCCTTGGCCACCACCTTCGGTGCCGACATACCCGCCTGATAGGCCAGCGCAACGGCGTAGTGCGTCGGGTTGGTGACCACCACATTCGCCGTAGGCACGGCCGCCATCATCCGCTTGCGGGCAGCCTGCATCTGCAGGCTGCGAATGCGCCCCTTGACGTGCGGGTCGCCCATCATTTCCTTCATTTCCTGCTTGACCTCTTCCTTGGTCATCTTCAGCTTGTTGAAGTACTGCCACAACTGGAAGGGCACATCGGCGGCGACAATCAGCACCAAAGCGGCAACCAGCATCAGAAAGGAAAAGGCAACCAGATGCCCCATGTGCGCCAAGCCGGCCTCCAAGGGCTCGCCAAGCAGACCAAAAATCTCGTCCCGTTCCTTCCAGATCAGCAAGACAGCCACGCCACCAACCAGGACGGCCTTGAGCAATGCCTTGGCCAACTCCATCAGACTGGACCAGGAAAACATCCGTCCGAAGCCGGTAAGCGGGTTAAGACGATTCAGGTCAGGCACCAGCGCCTTGGAGGAGAAAACCCAGGCATTCAGGAAAAATGGGGGCAGCACCGCGGCGACGAGGATCACCCCCAGTAGCGGCGAGAAGGCAAGGAGGGCATCGCTGGACAGTTCGGCCAATCGGGGCAGCATCAGGCCCGGTTCACGCATGACCTGTGACTCGATGATGAACCCCTTCTGCATGATGGCCATTGAACGCTGAGCAAACCAGCCACCCATCATCCAGATGGTCGCAGCGGCGACAACCAGAACCAGAAAAGTGCCAAGTTCGTGGGAATGGGGGACCTGACCCTTTTCGCGGGCCTGCTCGATTCGCCTACCTGTAGGCTCTTCGGTTTTCTCGAGGTCGCTATCTTCCGCCATGGCCATTATCAGTTTGCGTTGTGGCTATTATAGGAAAAAACGAGAAAAATTAAATAGGTACACCGCTTTTTTTAGACTGTTTCTCAGATGCCAGACGCAAGCCCATGACAACAGAGTAAACATCCAGAAACAGAAAGGGGGCCGTAGCCCCCTTTCAACTCGTTGACCTGAAACGCAAATCAGGCGAATTCGAGTGCCCTGATCGCCGAACCGATATCCACGTGCTGGCCGAGATCGGACAGCAACTCCTTCATGTCCAGGATCAGCACAATCTGCCCATTGGACAGTGTCGTCACGCCGGCCACGCCCTTGGGACGGAAATCCTCCAGCGACTTGATGACCGCATCGTCGCGACCGGCGAAGCTATCCACGCCGAGGATGAAGCTACGCTCGGCGGTCTGCATGAACACGCCGTATTCCGGATAGTGTTCCAGCGGCCATCCCAACAGACGAGAAAGCGTGATGACCGGCAACACCTCGCCACGCACAACCAGGGTTTCCTTGCCGCCCACCTCCTGGATACGGCTCTGCTCGATAGGCAGGATTTCGCGAACCAGCGACAGCGGCAGAGCAAACGGCTGGTCGCCCAGCAGCACCAGCAACACCGGCAGAATGGCCAGCGTCAGCGGCAGGGAGATGATAAAGACGGATCCCTTGCCCGGCTCGGAGCGAATCTCGATCGAGCCGTTGAGCTTCTGGATGTTGGTCTTCACCACATCCATGCCGACCCCGCGCCCGGACACGTCGGAAATCTGGGTCTTGGTCGAGAATCCGGGCAGGAAGATCAGGTTCAGGCTCTGCCGCTCATCCAGCGTATTGGCTTCCTCTTCTGATATCAGGCCCTTTTCGATGGCCTTGGCGCGAATCCGTTCGGCGCTCATGCCCTTGCCGTCATCGGCAATGATCAGGACGATGTGATCGCCCTCCTGGCGTGCTTCAAGACGCACCAGGCTCTTCGTCGGCTTGCCGGCAGCCTGGCGCTCCATCGGCATTTCGACACCATGATCGACGGCATTGCGGATGAGGTGGATCAACGGGTCGGCCAGATCTTCGATCATGGTCTTGTCGACTTCGGTTTCCTCACCCGCCAGCACCAGTTCGACATCCTTGCCCAACTGGCGGGCCAGATCGCGGGCGATGCGCGGATATTTCTGGAACAGACGGCCAATCGGCTGCATCCGGGTCTTCATCACCGAGTTCTGCAAATCGGAAACCAGCAGGTCAAGCTGGCTCACCGCCTGATCCAGTGCATGCAGCGTTTCGGAATCGTTCTTGCCGGCCAGGATATCGGCCCGCAGGCTGGTCAAACGGTTCTTGGTCAGTCCGATTTCACCCGACAGGTTCAAGACCTGATCAAGACGCGAGGTATCGACCCGGATGGTATTTTCACGCACACGCTCCTCGGCTCGGCGCGCATTCACCGGCTGGCCACCCGGCCGGTCGCTGGACCGACGCCCGTACGGGGAGGGTGCAGCAGGCTGGGAAGCAGCCTGAGCTGGCACGCCGGCAGCCGGCGTCACGGCAATACCAGCGGCTGACGCCTCGGCCTTGGTAATCAATTCACTGGCCGCTGGCGCAACAGGTGCAGGCTGCCCGGCTACTGCGGCGTGCAACGCCGTCCAGTCCGGCTCGCCGGAGACCGCCGCGGAGGTCGATGGCGCTGCTTCCTGGGCAGGCGACGACTCAATGGCAACGGCTGCAACCGGGGCCTCGCCCGAGAGCGCACTCTGCAAGCCGGCGATCACGCCCGGGTCGGCCGGTTGGGGCTGAACCATCTGCCCCAACTCGCCAAACATCTCACGCACCCCCTTGGTGGCGGCCATGATGATGTCCATCAACTCGGGCGTCAGTTCCAGTTCACCGTTGCGCAAACGATCGAACAGGTTTTCAGTCAAGTGGCACAGGGTGACCAATTCCGTCGCATTGAGGAAACCGGCACCGCCCTTGACGGTATGAAACCCCCGGAAAATATCGTTGAGCAAGCCCCGGTCATCCGGCATCTTCTCAAGATCAACCAGTTTGTTATCGACATCAGATAACAGGTCGCTCGCTTCCTGCAGAAAATCCTGCAGGAGATCTTCCATACCGCTAAAGTCACTCATAGTGCCCCTCCTCAGAATCCGAGGCTATCGAGCAGATCATCGACCTGCTCCTGGTTAACCACGACATCGGTACGCCCTTCGGCATTGACCACCGGACCGTTCATCAGGCTGGCCACTTCTTCGGTACGCCTGGTTTCCGGCAGAACATCGAGCAAGGCGCCCATCAGTCCTGCCTCAAGATCCTGCGCCAGCGCCACGACCTTCTTGATGACCTGCCCAGTCAGATCCTGGAAATCCTGCGCCATCATGATCTCGGTAAGCTGAGCATGGGTTGCGCGGGTCTTGGCTGGCACCTGATCCTTCAGGTAAGCACGCGTTTCCTCAGCCAGCTGCTTGAATTCGGCGACGCCCAGCTGGTTGGCGAACGCCTTGTCCCAGCGCTCGCCGAGGGCGGTCGCAGCATTTTCGATGTCGTCGACCAGGGGGCCGGCGATATCGGTGGCGTTGAGCACGCGACAGGCGGCCTGCTCGGTCAGATTGGCCACATAGGCCAGCCTGTCCTTGGCATCCGGCAGGGCGGTGACAGTTTGTTCGACCAGCTTGTCGTAACCCAGCTGGCCAAGCGTATCGTGCAGGGTTCTGGCCATATGGCCAATACGGTTGAAAACCGCTTCCTGCTTTGGCCAGTTGTCGGCGGCAGCCCCCTCCATCGTGCCACCTTCCTGCACCTGAACGGCGGGCGTGGCGGCGGGTGCCTGAACAGCGACGGTTTCGGCCGCGATGCTGTCGAACAGCGCTTGCAGGTCGTCGGAATCAGCACCGGCCGTAGGCGACGGTGATGTAACAGGTGCCGGCGCAGGCGCAGCAACCGGCGTGAAATCGGAGGCAATCGAGTCGAACAGAGCTTCCAGATCGGCGGAATCGTTATTGGCAGCCATCATCGTTCCTTAAGCCTGACCCATCTTCTCGAAAATCTTGTTCAGCTTTTCGGAAAGCGTGCCGGCAGTGAATGGCTTGACGATGTATCCGCTGGCACCGGCCTGGGCTGCCGCGATGATGTTTTCCTTCTTGGCTTCTGCCGTAATCATCAGGACGGGCAGATGCTTCAAATTCGGCGTCGCACGGATGGTCTGCAGCAAGGTCAGGCCATCCATGTTGGGCATGTTCCAGTCCGTCACCACGAACTCGAAGCCGCCTGCCTGCAATTTCTGCAAGGCGATGGCGCCATCTTCAGCCTCATCGACGTTGGTGTAACCGAGTTCTTTCAGAAGGTTACGGACGATACGGCGCATCGTGGAAAAATCATCCACCACCAGAAATCTCATTTTGGGATCAGCCATCAACTACTCCAGAAACTCTTGATTATTAGCGTTCGATCAGCGGACGCAGGGTATCGGCCAGCGCTTCAGCGTCAAACTTGGCAACATAGGTATCCACCCCTACCGATTTGCCCATGGCGCGATTGGCCTCGGACGACAGTGACGAGTGCATGACCACCGGCACCCCTTCGAAACGAGGGTCCGACTTGATGTTCTTGGTCAGCACGTAGCCGTCCATTTCGGGCATTTCGGCGTCGACGAGAATCAGGCGGACATCGTCGCGAATATCCCGCCCCATCTGCATGGCATGTGCAGCAATGCCCTGCAGCCGGGTCCAGGCTTCCAGGCCATTGGTGGCGTGCTTGTGCCGAACGCCCAGTTTGTCGAGCACCTCGGAAATCTTGCGCCGCGCCACAACGGAGTCATCTACGAAAAAGACGCTGGTATCCGGATCGACACGCGCCGGCGGAATATCGATGATCATCGCCTCACCAAAGGCATTGGCGAGAATTTGCTCGACATCGAGAATCGACACCAAACCGCCCCCCTCCAGCTCGATGACGGCGGTGATCAGTCCCTGGTTAGCCGACAACACGCTTTCGGGTGCCTTCACGCGCTCCCAATCCACACGGATGATGCGGTCGACATCGTGCACCAAAAACCCGAGCGTACGCTTCGAGTATTCTGCAACCATCATGGTCTTGCCCCGGCCCGGCTGCGTATCGAGCTGCAGGAAAGGGGCCAGCGACAGCACCGGAATCACGTTGCCGCGCAGCGAGATAAGGCCCTCGACCCCGCGTGGCATGTTGGGCGTCTTGGTGATGTGAGGCGTACGTCCCACCTCGCGCACCTTGAAAACGTTAATGCCGAATATCTCGCGGGTACCCAGCGAGAACAACAGGACTTCCATCTTGTTGGAGCCCGCCAGACGGGTTCGTGCATCGACGCTGTCGAGAAGATTCTTGTTTTCTACGAGATTCATTGCCAGCTCCCGCTCTATCAAGCCACGCTAACCGCGTTGGTGTCGACACCCAGGCGACGCGCCAGGGTTTCCGACAAGCGTTGTGGTTCAAATTTGGGTACATACTCATCGACACCGACCGACATGCCCAGTTTCTGATTCGACATACCCGACAGGGAGGAATGCATCACGACCGCAACACCATTGAAACGGGGATCGGACTTGATTTTCTTGGTCAGGATGTAGCCGTCCATTTCCGGCATTTCGATGTCGGTGAGGACCAGGCTGATGATCGACGAAGCCGGTTTGCCGACCGACTGGGCATAGGTGGCAACCTTTTCCATCTCCTCCCACATCTGCCGACCATTGACCGCCGCCAGTCCCTTGACGCCCATGGCCACCAGGGTACGCTCGATCTGCTTGCGGGCGACGCTGGAATCGTCGCAATAAAACACGGTGCACTCCGGGCGATCGACGGTGATCACGCCGCGATACATGATTTCGTTGTCGATATTGGTCGTTTCGGAGAGCACCTTCTCGACGTCCATCATCATCACCAGGCGATTGTCTTCCAGCTCGGTCACCGCCGTGACCAGGCCACCGGTCTGGGCCGTCAGCATCTCCGGAGGCACCCGCATCTTGCTCCAATCAAGGCGAAGAATGGTATCCACCCCTTCGACCAGGAAACCCTGCGTGTGGCCGTTGTATTCGGTGACAATCATGATTTCACGCGGCGTGTCGGCCGAAATGCCCGAATACTTGGCGAGGTCGATCACGGGCACCAGCGCACCGCGCAGGCTGACCATGCCTTCGACCGAGGGCGGCATGTCGGGGGCCGCCGTGATGGCGGGCGTCCGCATCACCTCGCGAACCTTGAAGACGTTGATGCCATAGGTTTCCCGGCGACCAGTCCGCTGATCCACGCCGAGGAAGAAGAGCAGGATCTCCAGCTTGTTGGTTCCTGCCAATTTGGTTCTTGCATCAATATTCTTCAATAGTTCCGACATTGTCTTCCTCTCGCATGCTGCTGCAATTCACCGTTGCGTGGCCGGTCTTCAGCCGCGGGACACCACAGCAATGAAGCTTACTCCCTGAACTCCCCCAGCCCGCCCTCACCACATTAACGGCTGAGCACGTCGAAATTTTAGGATATTTGAAACAATTTAGCAAAATTAGCAATATCAAGCACCTGCTTGACATTACCACGCACGCCAACCAAGGCCACTTCCTTGTTGGCACCGCCTAATTTATCCCGCAACATCAAGAGCATACCAAGAGCAGAGCTGTCGAGATAATCGACACCGGAAAAATCGACGACTACTGAGCGAACAGAAGGATCCACTACCAAAGGTTCGTAGGCGCTACGAAATTCGCGATGCGTATTGAAGTCAAAACGACCATCCAGCTTGATGGTTGCCTTGCCAGACTCATTGAGAATGCTTGCTTGCATGAATATTCCTATCAAAAATAGCCCAAATATCACATCAGTTTAATACTTTACCCGCCGGGAACAAGCGCCCTGCTATCCGGCGACAGCAGCGAGCACCCGCCGTGGGATTTCGTCGAGTGAATATTGCTCCTCAACGCCGCCAATCAGGTAGGCCTCGCGGGGCATGCCATATACCACACAGCTTCCCTCGTCTTGCCCGAAGGTTCTGGCACCGGCCTGGCGCATGCGCAGCAGACCCTGCGCCCCATCCTTGCCCATGCCGGTCAGAATGACACCAATTGCCTTCTTGCCGACCAGGCTGGCCGCTGAATCAAACAACACATCAACCGACGGACGATGCCGGTTCACCGGCGGCGTTGCTGCCAACTCCACCATGTATCCGGCACTCCCGCGCCTGATCAACATGTGGGAATGTCCCGGTGCGATATAAACGTTGCCCGGCTCCACCTTTTCGTTGCCTTGTGCCTCGATGACGCGTGGTGCACAGAGCGTATCCAGGCGTCGAGCAAAGGACGCCGTGAAGGCTTCGGGCATATGCTGGACAATCAGGATGGGCGGGCAGTCGGCCGGTATGCCGAGGAGAAAATCCTTGATCGCTTCAGTTCCGCCGGTCGAGGCACCCACAAAGATTATTTTACCGTTGCCCCCCGGGGCCGTTTTCAGTTGCATCGCAGGTTTCACAGCAGGCAGGGCAGCGGGAGCAATGGTCGCCCGCCGCAAGCGAGCGCCTTTGGCGGCGCGAATTTTTTCGACAAGTTCTTCCGCATAGTTTTCCATACTCCTTCCACCATCGGAACGCGGTTTACCGATGAAATCGATGGCCCCCAGTTCCAGCGCCCGCAGTGTGGTATCCGACCCAGCCTCGGTAAACGACGACACCATCACGACCGGCATCGGACGTAAGCGCATCAGGCGTTCCAGAAACTCCAGGCCGTCCATTTTCGGCATCTGGACATCGAGCGTCAGCACGTCCGGATTCAAGGCCTTGATCATTTCCCGGGCGGTCGGGGCATCCGGCGCGGCGCCCACCACCTCAATGTCTGGCGCCAGGCCAATCATCTGGCTCAGCAGGCCACGCATCAAGGCGGAATCGTCGACCACCAGAACTCGAATTTTTTGCGGCATTTAGTTAACCAGAACCCATGTTTTGACTGTTGCCATTGCCGGCACCTCAAATGAACAACTCGACATCGCCTTCCAGTTTGGAACCGGACAGTCGGGCCTTGTAATCGTTTTCGCGACTGAACAAGGTGTCGTTGTGCACGCGATGCAGTTTCTTGACCAGCACTCGCCCATTCTGCGGAAAATAGTAGACTTTCCGCGGGTACGAATCCAGCAGGTCCTTGGCGACCACCGGTATTTTCTCGGTTTTCAGGAAATCGAGTACGAACTCGGCATTGCGCGCGCCGACATTGCTGCTGGCCAAACTGGCGAGCACCGCCCCACCGCCGAAAACCTTGGCTTCCAGACGGTTACGACGAGCGCCCAGCTTGAGCAGGTGGTTGATCAGCACTTCCATGGCATAGGTCCCGTAGCGGGCCGATGTCCCCACGGTATCCCGGCCACCATCATCCGGCAGCATGAAATGGTTCATGCCACCGATACCCGAGTCGCTGTCCCGGATGCAGGCTGCCACGCAGGAGCCCAGCACGGTGACCAGCAAGGCCTCCCGATTCGCGACAAAATATTCGCCCGGCAAAATCTTCGCTGCTTCGAGACCAAATTTGCGGTCGAAGTAACGGTTGGTGGCCAGATTTTCGTCGTAGTCGTGTTGCACTGCGTCCTTTCGCTACCGCGCCCCCGCCAGGGTGTAGACCGTCTTGCCCTGTGACTTGAAGAGATCCGCAGCATGCAGGAAGCTCTCGGAGTGGCCGGCAAACATGAGCCCATCGGGCTGCATCAGCGGCGCGAAGCGGGAAAGAATCTTGTACTGGGTCGGCTTGTCGAAATAAATCATGACGTTGCGACAGAAAATGACGTCCAGCGGTCCTTTGACGGCGTAACTCTGGTCGAGCAGGTTGATCCGTTGAAACTGGATCATGTTCTTCAGTTCCGGACGCACGGACACATAGCCCTCCTGTGCGCCGGTGCCGCGCAGGAAAAACTTGCGCAAGCGCTCGGGCGACAGCTTGTCCACGCGCTCGATGGGATAGACACCCTTTTGGGCAGTTGCCAGCACGTTGGTATCGAGGTCGGAGGCCATGATGGAAACATGCGAGGCATTGCTGCCGAAGGTTTCGGCTACCGTGATGGCGATCGAATAGGGCTCTTCGCCGGTCGAGGCTGCCGAACACCAGACCCGGATGGGGCGCCGGGTTCCCAGCTTGCGCAGGTGCTCGGCGAAAATCGGGAAATGGTGAGGTTCGCGGAAGAAAGAAGTCAGGTTGGTGGTCAGGGAGTTGACGAAGCGCTCCCACTCATCGCCACCGCTCTTTTCCAGTGCATCCAGATAGTCGGCAAAGGATGACTTGCCGGTTGCCCGCAGGCGGCGGGCGAGCCGGGAGTAGACCATGTCTTGCTTGACCGGCGACAGCGAAATCCCGGCATGCTGATAGATCAGCTTGCGTACCCGCTCGAAATCCGCTGTCGAAAACGAGAACTCCCGGGCTGCCGAATCGCGCGGCGGAAGGCTGGATGACAATGGTGTCCTGGGTACGGCGGACACCGGAGGAACCGGTTTGCGCAAATCGCTCATGATCAGAACTCTTCCCATTC
>JAEUOE010000234.1 GCA_016790885.1 Dechloromonas sp.
GACCAGGATCGCGCCGTCCATCTGGGCGGCACCGGTGATCATGTTCTTGACGTAGTCGGCGTGGCCCGGGCAGTCAACGTGGGCGTAGTGACGGTTGGCGGTTTCGTATTCGACGTGGGCGGTGTTGATGGTGATACCGCGCGCCTTTTCTTCCGGCGCCGCGTCGATTTCATCGTACTTCTTGGCGGCACCGCCGAACTTGGCCGACAGCACCGTGGTGATTGCAGCCGTCAGCGTGGTCTTGCCGTGGTCAACGTGACCAATCGTACCCACGTTCACGTGCGGTTTCGTACGCTCGAATTTTTCCTTAGCCATTATCGGTTCTCCAGCTATTACTTCTTGTTAATGACAGCCTCGGCGACGTTCTTGGGCGCCTCGACGTAATGCTTGAATTCCATCGTGTAGGTTGCGCGCCCCTGAGAGAGCGAACGCAGCGAAGTCGCATAGCCGAACATCTCGGAGAGCGGAACTTCAGCACGAACTTCCTTGGTGCCACCAGGTAGATCCTCCATACCCTGAACAATACCGCGACGGGAGGAGAGATCGCCCATGACGTTACCCATGTAGTCTTCCGGCGTCTCCACCACGACGGCCATCATCGGCTCAAGCAGGGTCGGACTGGCCTTCTTCATGCCTTCCTTGAACGCCATGGAAGCAGCCATGCGGAAGGCATTTTCATTCGAGTCGACGTCGTGGTAGGAACCATCGAACAGAGTGAACTTGACGTCAACCACCGGGAAGCCCGCGAGTACACCACTGGTCACAGCGTCTTGCAGCCCCTTGTCGACCGCCGGAATGTATTCGCGCGGCACAACACCACCCTTGATCGCGTCGACGAACTCGTAGCCTTTGCCCGCCTCGTTCGGCTCGATCTTGAGCCAGACGTGACCGAACTGACCACGACCACCGGACTGCTTGACGAACTTGCCTTCCTGCTCCACGGCCTTTTTGATGCATTCGCGATAGGCTACCTGCGGCGCGCCAACGGATGCTTCAACATTGAACTCGCGACGCATACGATCGACGATGATATCCAGGTGCAGTTCGCCCATACCCGAAATGATGGTCTGCCCAGACTCTTCATCTGTGCGAACACGGAAAGACGGATCCTCCGCAGCCAGACGACCCAGTGCAAGACCCATTTTTTCCTGGTCGGCTTTGGTCTTCGGCTCTACCGCAACGTGAATGACCGGCTCCGGGAAGACCATGCGCTCGAGAATAATCGGTGCATCCGGATCACACAGGGTTTCACCCGTCGTGACTTCCTTGAGACCGACACAAGCGGCGATGTCGCCAGCCAGAACTTCCTTGATTTCCTCGCGGTTATTGGCGTGCATCTGCAGAATACGGCCGATGCGCTCCTTCTTGCCCTTCACCGAGTTATACACCGTGGCGCCAGAATTCAGCACACCCGAGTAGACACGAATGAAGGTCAGTTGGCCAACGAAGGGGTCGGTCATCAACTTGAATGCCAAGGCCGAGAACTTTTCTGAATCATCGGCCTTGCGGGATGCCGGCTGCTCACGCTCATCAACACCGGAAACCGGCGGAATATCGACTGGCGAAGGCAGCAATTCGACAACCGCATCCAACATGCGCTGAACACCCTTGTTCTTGAATGCCGTACCGCACAACATCGGCTGAATTTCACAAGCCAGGGTGCGCAGACGCAGGCCTTCCTTGATTTTGTCTTCCGACAACTCGCCGTTTTCCAGATATTCGTTCATCAGATCTTCGGTGGCTTCAGCCGCCGCCTCGATCATCTGTTCACGCCAGGTCTGGGCGGTTTCAACCAAATCAGCCGGGACTTCGACATAGTCGAACTTCATGCCTTGAGAGGCCTCATCCCAAATGATGGCCTTCATCTTGAGCAGATCGACCACACCGGAGAAGGTGTCTTCAGCGCCAATAGGAATGACGATAGGAACAGGGTTCGCCTTCAGACGCGTCCGCATCTGATCCACAACCTTGAAGAAGTTGGCACCGGAACGGTCCATCTTGTTCACGAAGGCCAAACGCGGCACTTTGTACTTGGTAGCCTGACGCCAAACCGTCTCCGACTGCGGCTGGACACCACCGACAGCACAGTAGACCATGCAAGCACCATCAAGAACGCGCATGGAACGCTCAACTTCAATGGTGAAGTCAACGTGCCCCGGCGTGTCGATGATGTTGAAGCGATGCTCAGGGAAGGAACTGTCCATCCCCTTCCAGAAACAGGTTGTTGCAGCCGAGGTGATCGTGATGCCACGCTCCTGCTCCTGCTCCATCCAGTCCATGGTAGCTGCGCCATCATGCACTTCACCAATCTTGTGATTAACACCGGTGTAGAACAGAATGCGCTCGGTCGTGGTGGTCTTGCCGGCGTCGATGTGGGCGCTGATACCGATATTGCGGTAGCGCTCGATTGGAGTTTTACGTGCCACGTTAGAGCCCTTTGAAAATTAGAAGCGGAAGTGAGCGAAGGCCTTGTTGGCTTCGGCCATACGGTGAACTTCATCACGCTTCTTGACAGCGCCGCCACGGTTCTCGGAAGCCTCCAGCATTTCAGCAGCCAGACGTTGCCCCATGGACTTCTCGGAACGCTTGCGGGCGGACTCACGCAACCAGCGCATGGCAAGGGCAGCACGACGAGCCGGGCGAACCTCTACCGGAACCTGGTAGTTGGCACCACCAACCCGGCGGGACTTCACTTCGACCATCGGCCGAACGTTACCCATAGCAGAGCTGAAAACCTCAAGAGGATCCTTGCCAGACTTGGTGGAGATGATGTCAAACGCACCATAGACGATACGCTCTGCGACGGACTTCTTGCCGCTTTGCATGATGGCATTGATGAACTTGGAGACTTCGACATTGCCGAACTTCGGATCCGGCAGAATGTCACGCTTCGGTACTTCGCGACGACGGGGCATATTAACCTCAAATAAACACGATTCAGTTGAAAAGCCGGGAAGGGGTTTTCACCCACCCGGCTCTCTCGGCCACCCAAAAGAGCGACCACTTACTCAAGCCACCTAAACTATCAGGCAGCCTTCGGACGCTTGGCCCCGTACTTGGAACGGGACTGCTTACGATCTTTGACACCTTGCGTATCCAGGGAGCCACGCACGGTGTGGTAACGCACACCCGGCAAGTCCTTGACACGACCACCGCGGATCAGAACAACAGAGTGCTCCTGCAGGTTGTGGCCTTCACCGCCGATGTACGAAATGACTTCAAAGCCATTGGTCAGACGAACCTTGCAAACCTTACGGAGAGCGGAGTTCGGCTTCTTCGGCGTGGTGGTATAAACGCGGGTGCAAACACCACGCTTCTGCGGGCACTTTTCCAGAGCAGGAACCTTGCTCTTGGCCTTTTCCGCGACGCGCGGCTTGCGCACGAGCTGGTTGATGGTCGGCATATCAAACTTCCTTCAACAGCCGGGCACCAAGAAGGGGTGCACGACGGCAATTTTGTTATCCAAAGCAGAGACAATGATTAGCCTCTGCCGACAAAGACCATAAATTCTATGGCCGATCAACCCCTGTGTCAACGTGACTCAGGGGTTGCCCTACGATTCACAGGCCCTGATCTGCTTCCTGCGTTGCGTTTTCGACAGTTGCATCTTCGATCGGGCGATTGGCTGCCTGATCTTCGCCTGCCGCCTGGGCCTTGCGGCTGCGATGGTAGGCCAGACCGGTACCGGCCGGGATGAGACGGCCGACGATGACGTTTTCCTTGAGACCACGCAGTTCATCGCGCTTGCCCATGATGGCGGCTTCGGTCAGTACGCGGGTGGTTTCCTGGAAGGACGCTGCCGAGATGAACGAATCGGTCGACAACGAAGCCTTGGTGATACCCAGCAGCATGTGGTCGAAAGTTGCCGGCAGCTTACCTTCGGCATTGGCACGATCGTTCTCGGCCAGGAGTTCGGCACGCTCGACCTGTTCGGACTTGATGAACTTGGTATCACCCGGCTCGACGATGGTCACGCGACGCAGCATCTGGCGAACGATCACTTCGATGTGCTTGTCGTTGATCTTCACACCCTGCAGACGGTAGACGTCCTGCACTTCGTCGGTGATGTAGCGGGCCAGCGCCTCGACACCCTGCAGGCGCAGGATATCGTGCGGATCCGGTTCGCCTTCGACGATCTTTTCACCCTTGTTGACCACCTGGCCATCGTGCACCAGAACGTGCTTGTCTTTGGAGATCAGGAACTCATGGGCGATGCCATCGAGATCGGTAATGATCAGGCGTTGCTTGCCCTTGGTGTCCTTACCAAAACTGATCGTGCCGGTGGTTTCGGCCAGCACGGATGCATCCTTCGGCGTACGGGCTTCGAACAACTCGGCCACACGCGGCAGACCGCCGGTAATATCGCGGGTCTTGGCCGATTCCTGCGGCATCCGGGCGAGAACGTCACCGACGCCAACCTGCTGGCCGTCGACCACGGAGATGATCGAACCAACCTGGAAGGCGATGGATACCGGATGGTCGCTGCCGTGAATCTTGACTTCCTGACCGTCGGCATCGAGCAGTTTGACGACCGGACGAACGCCCTTGGTTGCAGCCTTGCCACCGCGCTTGTGGTCGATAACGACCAGCGTGGACAAACCGGTTACATCATCGACCTGCTTGGCGACGGTGACCCCCTCCTCGACGTTCTCGAAGCGAACAATGCCGGCGTATTCAGTAATGATCGGACGGGTGTGCGGATCCCACGAGGCCAGCTTTGCGCCAGCCTTGACCGCCTTGCCTTCATCGACTGCCAGCATGGCGCCGTACGGCACCTTGTGACGTTCGCGTTCGCGGCCATGGTCGTCGGTGATCAGCACTTCGCCGGAGCGGGAGATGACAACCTTCTCACCCTTGGCGCTGGTGACGAAACGCATGTTGGAGGTGTAACGCACGGTACCAGCCGACTTGCCTTCGACCTTGTCGGCGACGGCAGCACGGGAAGCGGCACCACCGACGTGGAAGGTCCGCATCGTGAGCTGGGTACCCGGCTCACCGATCGACTGGGCAGCGATAACGCCGACCGATTCACCGGCGTTGACCATCGTGCCGCGACCGAGGTCACGACCATAGCACTTGGCACACAGGCCATAACGCGTATCGCAGGTGAGCGGGGTACGCACCTTGACTTCATCGATGCCCAGCTTGTCGATCAGGTCGACCAGGTCCTCGTCGAGCATGGTGCCGGCGAAGATGACAGTTTCCTGGGTTTCCGGATCGACCAGATCGTCGACCGTGACACGCCCCAGGATACGCTCGCGCAACGGCTCGATGACTTCACCGCCCTCGACCAGCGCCTTGACGGCAAAGCCGTTCTTGGTGCCGCAGTCGTCTTCGGTAATGACCAGATCCTGGGTCACGTCGACCAGACGACGGGTCAGGTAGCCGGAGTTGGCGGTTTTCAGCGCGGTGTCGGCCAGACCCTTACGGGCACCGTGGGTCGAGATGAAGTACTGGAGAACGTTCAGGCCTTCACGGAAGTTGGTGGTAATCGGCGTTTCGATAATCGAGCCGTCCGGCTTCGCCATCAGGCCGCGCATACCGGCCAGCTGGCGGATCTGGGCAGCGGAACCGCGAGCGCCGGAGTCGGCCATCATGTAGATGGAGTTGAACGAATCCTGCTTGGCCTTCTTGCCGTGGCGGTCGATCACTTCCTCATGACCGAGTTCGTCCATCATGACCTTGGCAACCTGGTCACCGGTGCGGCCCCAGATATCGACGACCTTGTTGTAGCGCTCACCCTGGGTAACCAGACCGTTGGTGTACTGGGTCTCGATTTCCTTAACCTCGGCTTCGGCTTCGGCGATGATCTCGTACTTCTTGGCCGGGACGCGCATGTCATCCGAGCAGAAGGAGATACCGGCACGGGTTGCCAGGGCATAGCCGTTCTGCATCAGCTTGTCGGCGAAAACAACGGTTTCCTTGAGGCCACAGCGGCGGAAGGATTCGTCGATCAGCTTGGAGATTTCCTTCTTCTTCAGCGCCTTGTCGATCGCCTTGAAGGGCAGGCCCTTGGGCAGGATCTTGGAGAGGATGGCACGACCGGCGGTGGTTTCGACACGCACCATCTTCTCGGTCCACTCGCCATCGACGGCGGCGGCGTCGTACTGCTTCAGGCGAACAGAGATACGAGCATGGATGTCCAGTTCCTTGGCCGCCATGGCGCGCTCAATTTCAGCAACGTCAGCGAAGTACATGCCTTCGCCCTTGGCGTTGATGCGCTCGCGGGTGGCGTAGTACAGGCCGAGAACGATATCCTGGGACGGCACGATGATCGGCTGGCCGTTGGCGGGCGACAGCACGTTGTTGGAGGCCAGCATCAGGGTGCGGGCTTCCATCTGCGCTTCCAGTGACAGCGGGACGTGGACGGCCATCTGGTCACCGTCGAAGTCGGCGTTGAACGCGGCGCAAACCAGCGGGTGCAGCTGAATGGCCTTGCCTTCGATCAGGGTCGGCTCGAAAGCCTGGATGCCGAGACGGTGCAGGGTCGGCGCACGGTTCAGCATGACCGGGTGTTCGCGGATGACATCTTCCAGGATGTCCCAGACCACCGGCTCCTGGCCTTCGACCATCTTCTTGGCTTGCTTGATGGTGGTGGCGTAGCCGAGCACTTCCAGCTTGTGGAAGATGAAAGGCTTGAACAACTCCAGGGCCATCAGCTTGGGCAGGCCGCACTGGTGCAGCTTGAGCTGCGGACCGACCACGATGACCGAACGGCCGGAGTAGTCGACGCGCTTGCCGAGCAGGTTCTGACGGAAACGACCACCCTTGCCCTTGATCATGTCGGCCAGTGACTTGAGCGGACGCTTGTTGGCGCCGGTCATCGCCTTGCCACGACGGCCGTTGTCGAGCAGCGAGTCGACGGCTTCCTGCAGCATGCGCTTTTCGTTGCGCACGATGATTTCCGGAGCCTTCAGTTCGAGCAGGCGCTTCAGACGGTTGTTACGGTTAATGACACGACGGTAGAGGTCGTTCAGGTCGGAGGTTGCGAAACGACCACCGTCCAGCGGCACCAGCGGACGCAGGTCCGGCGGCAGAACGGGAAGGACTTCGAGGATCATCCAATCCGGCTTGATGCCGGACTTCTGGAAACCTTCGAGAATCTTCAGGCGCTTGGCCAGCTTCTTGTTCTTGGCTTCGGACCCGGTCACTTCCAGTTCGGCGCGCAGCGATTCGACTTCGCTGTTCAACTCGAGGTTGCGCAGCAGTTCGCGGATGCCCTCGGCACCCATCAGGGCCTGGAATTCATCGCCATGCTCTTCGACCATTTCCAGATACTGGTCTTCGGTCAGCAGCTGGGCGCGTTGCAGGTTGGATACCATGCCCGGGTCGGTCACGACGTATGCTTCGAAGTACAGGACGCGCTCGATATCGCGCAGCGTCATGTCGAGGACCATGCCGAGACGGGACGGCAGGGACTTCAGGAACCAGATGTGGGCGGTCGGCGAGGCCAGTTCGATGTGACCCATGCGGTCACGGCGAACCTTGGCCAGCGTCACTTCGACGCCGCACTTCTCGCAGATCACGCCACGGTGCTTCAGGCGCTTGTACTTGCCGCACAGGCACTCATAGTCCTTGATCGGGCCAAAGATCTTGGCGCAGAACAGACCATCGCGCTCCGGCTTGAAGGTACGGTAGTTGATGGTTTCCGGCTTCTTGACTTCACCGTACGACCAGGAACGGATCTTTTCGGGCGAAGCGAGGCCAATGGTAATCGCGTCGAATTCCTCTTCGGCGGTTACCTGCTTGAATAGATCGAGCAATGCTTTCATCGTTTAACTCCTAAGCCCTGAATCAGTAACGTTCCAGATCGATGTCGATCGCCAGCGAACGGATTTCCTTGACCAGCACGTTGAAGGATTCCGGCATGCCGGCATCGATCCTGTGCTCGCCCTTGACGATGTTTTCGTAAACCTTGGTACGGCCGTTCACATCATCGGACTTGACGGTCAGCATTTCCTGCAGCACGTAGGAAGCGCCATAGGCTTCCAGTGCCCACACTTCCATTTCGCCAAAACGCTGACCACCGAACTGGGCCTTGCCGCCCAGCGGCTGCTGGGTAACCAGCGAATACGGGCCAGTCGAGCGGGCATGCATCTTGTCATCGACCAAGTGGTGCAGCTTCAGGTAATGCATGTAGCCGACCGTGACCTGACGCTCGAAGGCTTCGCCAGTGCGGCCATCGAACAGGGTCATCTGGCCGGAGGACGGCATGCCGGCCAGGGCCAGCATGGCCTTGATTTCCTCTTCCTTGGCGCCGTCGAACACCGGCGTCGCGAACGGCACGCCGGAAGTCAGGTTGCCGGCCATCTCGATGATTTCACCGTCGTTCAGCTGGTCGAGATCCTCGGCCTTGCCGTTCGAGTTGTAGACCTTGTCCAGGAAGCCACGAACTTCCTTGGCACTGGCCTGGGCACGCAGCATGGCGCCGATCTTGTGACCGAGGCCCTTGGCAGCGAGGCCGAGGTGCACTTCGAGAATCTGACCAACGTTCATCCGGGACGGCACGCCGAGCGGGTTCAGCACGATGTCCACCGGGCTGCCGTCTTCCATGTGCGGCATGTCCTCGACCGGCAGGATGCGCGATACGACACCCTTGTTACCGTGACGACCGGCCATCTTGTCACCCGGCTGCAGGCGACGCTTGACCGCCACATAGACCTTGACCATCTTCTGCACACCCGGCGGCAGTTCGTCGCCCTGGGTCAGCTTCTTGCGCTTGGCTTCGAAAGCGATGTCGAAATCCTTGCGCGCCTGCTCCAGACCTTCCTTGACCTGCTCGAGTTGCTGGGCGGCCTCATCGTCGGACAGACGGATGTCGAACCAGTGATGCGGATCCATGCCGTCCAGATAGGACTGCTCGATGACGGCGCCCTTGGCCAACTTCTTCGGACCACCATTGGCCTTCTTGCCGAGGATCAGGCGGCCGACGCGCTCGAAGGCATCACGCTCGACGATACGCATCTGGTCGGCGAGGTCGAGCTTGTAGTGGCGCAGGTGATCTTCGATGATGGCCTGGGCGCGCTTGTCGCGCTCGATACCTTCGCGAGTGAACACCTGGACGTCAATGACGGTGCCGGCGATGCCCGACGGCACGCGCAGCGAGGTGTCCTTCACGTCGGAAGCCTTTTCGCCGAAGATGGCGCGCAGCAGCTTCTCTTCCGGCGTCAGCTGGGTCTCGCCCTTCGGCGTCACCTTACCAACCAACACATCGCCGGCTTCGACTTCGGCACCGATGTACACGATGCCGGAATCGTCCAGGCGGGAAAGCTGGGCTTCGCCAAGGGAGGCAATGTCGCGGGTGATTTCCTCAGGGCCGAGCTTGGTGTCGCGGGCGACGACCGTCAGTTCCTCGATGTGGATCGAGGTGTAGCGGTCCTCGGCGACGACGCGCTCGGAGATCAGGATCGAGTCTTCGAAGTTGTAGCCGTTCCACGGCATGAAGGCGATCAGCATGTTCTGGCCGAGGGCGAGTTCGCCCTTGTCGGTGGAAGCACCGTCAGCCACCACGTCGCCCTTGGCGATCACGTCACCCACCCTGACCATCGGCCGCTGGTTGATGTTGGTGTTCTGGTTGGAGCGCGTGTACTTGACCAGGTTGTAGATGTCGACACCGACTTCGCCGGCAATGGTCTCATCGTCATTGACACGAACCACAACACGACCGGCGTCGACATAGTCGACCTTGCCGCCACGCAGGGCAACAACGGCCGTACCCGAGTCGACCGCCACGGTACGCTCGATACCGGTACCGACCAGCGGCTTTTCCGGACGCAGGCAGGGAACAGCCTGACGCTGCATGTTGGCACCCATCAGTGCGCGGTTCGCGTCGTCATGCTCAAGGAACGGAATCAGGGAGGCCGCAACGGAAACGATCTGGCCCGGCGCCACGTCCATGTACTGGACACGGGATGGCTCGGCAAGGATGGTTTCGCCCTTTTCACGGCAGGTAACCAGGTCGTCGGACAGGCGGCCTTCGCCATCCAGCGCAGCGTTGGCCTGCGCCACGACGTAATTGCCTTCCTCGATCGCCGACAAGTACTCGATATCGTTCGTCACCTTGCCGTCATTGACCTTGCGGTAGGCAGTCTCGATAAAACCGTAGCTGTTAACGCGGGCGAACAAGGCCAGCGAGTTGATCAGACCGATGTTCGGACCTTCCGGCGTCTCGATCGGGCAGACGCGGCCGTAGTGGGTCGGATGCACGTCGCGCACTTCGAAACCGGCACGCTCGCGGGTCAAACCGCCCGGGCCAAGGGCCGAGACACGGCGCTTGTGGGTGATTTCCGACAGCGGATTGGTCTGGTCCATGAACTGCGACAACTGGCTGGAGCCGAAGAATTCCTTGATGGCTGCGCTGATCGGCTTGGCATTGATCAGGTCGTGCGGCATCAGGTTGTCGGACTCGGCCTGCGAGAGGCGCTCCTTGACAGCGCGTTCAACCCGCACGAGGCCGGCGCGGAACTGGTTCTCGGCCAGTTCACCGACGGAACGTACACGGCGGTTGCCGAGGTGGTCGATGTCGTCGATTTCGCCACGACCATTGCGCAGCTCGACCAGAATGCGGATGACCTCGACAATGTCACGCGGCGACAGGGTCAGCTGTTCGCGCACTTCGATGTTGGCACCGAGCGGCTTCAGCTTGGCAGCCAGGCCTTCGACTTCGGCCAGTGTTGCGTTTTCGATCATGGCCCGGGCGCCGTAAGGCAGCAGACCGACCAGGTCCTGAATGGTCGACAGCGCGAAACCGGAGGCTTCGGCGAGATTCTTCAGGGCTGCTTCGGCCTTGGAAGCCAAACCCTTGACCATCAACTTGTATTCGATCACGTCCTGACGCGACAGGCGACGATTGAACTTCATACGGCCAACGCCGGACAGGTCGTAGCGCTCGTCGGAGTAGAACAAGCCGTTGAACAGGATCTCCACCGCCTCTTCCGTCGGCGGCTCGCCCGGCCGCATCATGCGGTAGATGGCGATGCGCGCAGCCTGACGGGAGGCCGTCTCGTCGGCACGCAGGGTGTTCGAAATAAAGGCACCACGGTCGAGTTCGTTGGTGTACAAAGTCTCGACGGTCAGGATATCGGCTTCGCGCAGCTTGGCGAGCAGTGTCTCGGTGATTTCGTCATTGGCGTTGGCCACGACTTCACCGGTGGCCTTGTCGATGATGTTCTTGGCGACGACGCGACCGACCAGGAATTCATCAGGCACAGCGATCTGCTTGATACCCGCCGTACCGATGTCACGGATATGCTTGGCGGTGATGCGCTTGTCCTTGGCGACGATCAGCTTGCCATCCGGGCCAACGAAATCGAACCGGGCAACTTCGCCGCGCAGGCGTTCCGGCACCAGCGTGAATTCAACCTTGTCCTTGCCGAGCAGGAAGGTGTCGAATTCGAAGAACTGGGCCAGGATTTCTTCGGACGACATGCCGATGGCCTTGAGCAGCGTAGTAACCGGCATCTTGCGACGACGGTCGACGCGGAAGAACAGGGTGTCTTTCGGGTCGAATTCAAAGTCCAGCCATGAACCGCGGTAAGGAATGACGCGTGCGGAGAACAGCAGTTTCCCGGAGCTATGGGTCTTGCCGCGGTCATGCTCGAAGAACACCCCCGGCGAGCGGTGCAACTGGGAAACGATGACCCGTTCGGTTCCATTGATCACAAAGGAACCATTGGTCGTCATCAAGGGGATTTCCCCCATGTAGACTTCCTGCTCCTTGACCTCCTTCACGGTGTCCGGTGCTTCACGGTCCATGATGACCAGACGTACCCGGGCACGCAACGACGACGCATAGGTCAAACCGCGCTGGTGACATTCAGTGACGTCGAAGGCCGGCTCGCCGAGCATATAGCTGACGAACTCCAGGCGAGCGTTGCCGGAATGCGAAACGATCGGGAAAATCGAGGTAAACGCTGCTTGCAGGCCTTCGTTTTTCCGCTTCTCGGGAGCGACCTCGTCTTGCAGGAAGTCCTTGAAGGACTGCAATTGAGTGGCCAACAAGTAGGGAACGTCCAGCACGCTGGCGCGCTTGGCGAAGCTCTTGCGGATACGTTTCTTCTCGGTGAAGGAGTAAGTCATGGTAACTCCGTGAGGATGAAATCAAACAGGGAACCTGTGGAAACAGGCAAACGCAAACGGACTTCACTCTTTGCACGGAAAGAGAAAAGTGCGGTTTGCGTTTGCCGTCTGGCTGTACAGGCCGTCTTTTTCAGTATGTCGATCTAAACTGATTTACAAAGCACAAAAGGGCTGGTGGCAAAAACCACCAGCCCACAGGGCAATACTCGATTACTTGACTTCGACCTTGGCGCCTGCGTCTTCCAGTTGCTTCTTGAGCGCTTCGGCATCAGCCTTGGCAATGCCTTCCTTGACCGGCTTCGGAGCGCCATCGACCAGATCCTTGGCTTCCTTCAGGCCCAGGCCAGTAGCGGCACGGACGACCTTGATGACCTCAACCTTCTTGTCACCGGCACCAGTCAGAACGACGGTGAATTCGGTCTGCTCTTCAGCAGCAGCAGCAGCGCCAGCACCGGCCGGGCCAGCAACGGCGACGGCAGCGGCGGAAACGCCGAACTTCTCTTCGAATGCCTTGACCAGGTCATTCAGTTCCATAACGGTCAGGGAGCCAACGGCTTCCAGGATGTCTTCTTTGCTAATTGCCATTTCAAATAACTCCTAAATCAGT
>JAEUOE010000267.1 GCA_016790885.1 Dechloromonas sp.
GACTGGCCTTTTTCGTTTCCGGGTGTTGGTTCAAATTTTTGGAGTGCTTTAGCCCAAGTATCATGCCAAATTCATGGTTGGTAGGGGCTTCCTTCGCAACCGCGCCTTACTTCCTGATCGCAGCTAGAAATTACATCCAGTCCGTCAGCATGACACCTATGCCGAGGGTGTTCTGATGCTGGTTGTAATCGATCAGGCTCTCCCCATGACCGCTTGTGAATTGCAGATAGCCGCGGAGCTTCTGGTATAGCGGATAGCTCCAATCCACTTGCACCTGACCACGCTTGAACTCGAAGGTGCTGCGTCCGAGTGCCGAGAAACTGTGATTGCCGATCTTGTAGTGGGCGACCAGTTCGAAGTTGCCCATATAGTCCGTGATGTGCGGATTGTCGTCAGCGCCCGATTTTTCCGGGATGCGGTACCAAGGCTTGAAGAGCAGGCTGAAGCTGTCACCGTATTCGAATCCGGCCTGGGCATAGATTCGATTCCAGCTACGTGACAGGACATTGCTTTGGCCGTTCGACTGATGGACAAAGCCGACATTGACGAAACGCCCTTTCAGTCCGAGTAGCTTGTAGTCGGTGGGAATCGTGACAAATACTTCCGGCTCGTAATTGGTCTCGCGGAAGGGGGCCGAAATACGCTTGTTGTAGACCTGCCAGTGGCTTTGCTGGGTGTAGCCAAACCAGACGTCGATGCCACGCCCGAAAAGGTTTTCCAAGGTCTTGAGTTTGAAACTGAGCTGAAACTTCGATTCCGTATGGTCCAGGCCGACGTTGGGGTCGCCGACCGATCTCAGATAGGCATCGTAGGGCTGGTAGTTCACTTTGTCGGTGTAGCGGCCGAGCAGGAAATAATTGGGCTTGTGGGCGCGGAAAGTCCACAGGCCATTTTTGCTCTCCGGATCGATTTCCCAGTGCGCTGCGAGGGGCGAGATGTCCGGCGCCGTTTCCGTTTGCCGACGGGGGGCGTCTTCATCGTTTTCCGACGCCGCCAGCATTGCCGGTATCTCGCGGGTGTCGGATTGGCGGGCCAGTGCGTCGTAACAATTCAAGCGCTGCTGATCATCGTGGAGTTCACGGCAGGCCATCAACGCGCTCTGGGCTGCTCCCACTGCCAGCTGGGATACGAGCAGGCCGCTCAGCATGGCGGTATATGCGCAGCACTTGGCGTGCCGTCCGGGCATGGATTGCGCGAGCTTGGTCATTCTGTATCCTTGTCTGGCCAGTGGCGGCTGAATGAAGCAGGTCTTGTCGATCTCAGTCGCAGTCGTCATCTGCGATGATACTGCCTTCCCGCCACGGCGCAGGGGACGGTCAGCGTCGATGCAGATCGGTCACCAGCTGGCGAACGCACTGCCGCTCGTGCTCCGGCTCGAAGAGGGGCGCGCGTGCGGCGATGGCCGGCGTGAGCTGCCTGAGCAGGGCGTTGCCAGTTGTCAGTTCAAGGCGCAGCCGTGTCAACATGGCAGCCAGGCTTGGCGCATCGCCCCACGGGAAATAGCCGGGATAGTCCTCGCCGAGCAGGCCGATGTTGCCATCGACGGCCGAGGCCAGTACCGGCGTGCCACTGGTGATGGCCTCGATGACCACATTGGCGCCCCCCTCCATGCGGCTGGGGTGCACCAGGACGTGAGCACGCTGGATGGCATCGCGGACAGCATCGTGGGGCAGGGCGCCGCGCCAGCGATAGCCCGTGCACGCCTGCATCGTGGCGGTAGCTTGGTCGGCCAGTTCCGGATCAAGAGCCTTGCCGATGTGGATCAGGCGGATGCCCGCCGTGTTCCGGAGCAGTTGGGCAGTGGCGAAAATGGTTTCGGGTGATTTCTCGCTGCGCAAATGGCCGGCCACGACCACGTTCAGATGATGCTCGGTCTTGCCCAGCGGGCGTCGACGATTGGCCGATTGCAGGATGACGCGGGCTTTGCTGCGCAGCGCCGCCGGCAAACCGGCAATGCCGCGCGCGTGCAGGACCACCAGGGCCTGGGCGCGATGCAGGGAGTCAATCGCTTCCTGGCTGACATGAATATCGTGATGCAGGTCGGTTCCGGTCAGGACAACCCCTAAGCCCGCATCACCGTGCAGCTCATGCCAGGCACGGATGGCCGCGGCCGAGCGGCGCGCGTGGAGAGCCAGCATCACGTCGTCAGCGGCAGCCTCGCTGTCGGGCCAGTGGGTGGTCACGCGAACCCGCCCCAGCGGCGCAAGAAAGCGTGTCCAGCGCTGGGCTGTCCGCCAATTGCCATTGTTGGCGTCGGCCAATGCGGGACTGACGATGACGATTTGCATGCGGCTTATTCGCTGGGTGTGCTGTGCGAAGCTCGGCGACCTGCCGGCTGGGTCAGCCCTTGTTGATCAACTCATCGCGCATGCGGCGCAGGCCTTCCGGCATGCGCAAGGTTTCCCGGTCCCAGCCTTCCAGTTCCAGAATCTCGTCCATGCAGTCTTCAAGAATGGCATGCGCCTGCAGGCCGGCCTTGGCGATTGACTTGTGCACCACGGTATCGGTGTCTTCCTGAATCTCGCAATTATTCTGGTAGCGAATCATTTGCCGCAAATGGCGAATCTGCTCTGCCACCTGGGCCGGGCAGGCGCACATGTAGATGGTTGCTTCGTCGATGATTCTTTCGAGTTGCTGTTCGGTGAAGCGTTTCTGTAA